>JBDTQY010000022.1:0-22082 GCA_039931955.1 Chloroflexota bacterium | reverse complement strand
CACGGCCGAAGGCGCTCGCCAGGATCAGGAGCAGGCCGCCGTATAGACCGAGCAGGTGGTAAACGGTCCCGGGCAGCCCGATGTAGAGGTTGGTGGGCGCGTGGCTTTGCGTGGGGCGCTGGGCCGGACGGCAATGTGCCCGCGGGGGGCTGCGTGGGGCCGGCAATGTGCCCGGGCGCGACGAGGACCCGGGCGCACTGGCGGTCGCGTGCGCCACCCAGGTAAGCCGGTGGGAAGCCAGACAGGCGATCGTGAGGTCCGTGAACCTCGTACGGCTGGGCCTCACTGTTCGGCAGCTTCGCCGCCACCTCCACTGGCGCCAGACGGACCTCGCTCGTCGAGCATCCATCAGCCAGCAGGCGGTGTCCCGGCTTGAACGCGGCCACGCTGGCCGCATGTCGCTCGATCGGATCCAGCGTGTTCTGCATGCCCTTGGCGCGGACGCAGAGATGGTCGTTCGCTGGCGAGGAGGATCGCTCGACCGGCTCCTCGATGAACGCCACGCAACGATGCTTGGCCAGATGGCGGCGCGACTTGCGACCGACGGTTGGGAGACCCTGCCCGAGGTCTCGTATTCCGAGTTCGGGGAGCGAGGATCGATCGACGTGCTGGCCTGGCGTCTCGCGGAACGCGTCCTGCTCATCGTCGAGATCAAGACAGAACTCGTGTCGATCGAGGCTACGCTCCGGAAGCACGATGAGAAGTCTCGCCTCGCCCCGACCATCGCCACGGCGCGAATCGGTCACAAGGCCTGGCGGGTGGGGCGACTTCTGGTCCTGCCCGACACTGGCGCCACGCGACGCCGCATCAAGAACCACGCGCTTGTCCTGGATCGCGCCTACCCACTCCGAGGCCAGGCCGCGCGGGACTGGCTCCGAGGGACTCGCCCGGATGCGGCCGTGAGCTCGACCGCATCGATCTCGAGCGGGGCGCTCATCCTCCTGCCACTTACTCCTGGCGCGGGTGGTGGGCGTGGACGCGTCTCACCTCATCGAGTCCGCCGGCCCGCCGCGTGCTCGTCCCGCGACCGAAGCCGCCGCCAGGCGCGCCGAGAGACCTGAGGGGGTGCCCCCGGCGGGACCTTGACCAACTACCACTCGTCTTGCGAGTATCCGGCGGGGCGAGTATCCGGCGGGGCGAGTATGCGGCGTTGCGAGTATCCGGCGGGGCGAGTATGCGGCGGGGCGAGGTGGCGGGGCGAGGTGGCGTTGCGAGTATCCGGCGGGGCGAGGTGGCGCCGCGTGGCGCCGCGTGGTGGCAGGAGCGCCCCCGACAGGACCTGGGCAACCACCACTCGCCAAGTGGGTATCCGGAGGGATGTGGGCGCGGAGCCGCCGGTGGACGGGCGCCGTGCGAACCCGCGACGGGGTGCGTGCCAGCGGTCTCGCGCGGAGCCGCCGGCTGGCTCCGACCCCGGATTCCTGCGGAACGCCGTAGACTGTCACTTCGTGACCAACCTCACTGAACGAGCCGTTTCGGCGCGCATCCCCAGCGTCGCTGACGCACGGCTTCGCGTTCTGGCGCGAAGAGACCCCATGACGGTCCGGCCGGGCACGAGCCTTGAGGCCTGCATCGACGCCATCCGGGATTCCGGGACCGGCGATTCAGTCTTCGTCACAGATGAGGAGGGCCGCCTGCGTGGCGTCCTGACCGAGCGCGACATCTTCGCTCGTCTCGTTGGTCAGTCCGTAGACCTGAACCGGCCGGTTGAGTCGCTGATGATGGAACACCCATGGACGCTCCATCTGGATCAGCCCATTCGCCACGCCATCGACCTGATGCAGACCGGCCGCTATCGCAACGTCCCGCTCGTGGACGACGACGATGTCCTCGTCGGCGTGGTTCGGCCGGTCGACATTCTCAAATACCTCGCCGAGGCTTTTCCGGAGGAGCTGCTCAACCTGCCTCCGCGGCCCCACCAGGTGATCCCCGAAACGGAGGGGGCGTGACCGAGCCTGCCAAGCCGACCGTCGAGCATCGCGAGCTTGAGCGCGTCACCATCCGGTTCGCCGGCGATTCGGGCGACGGGATGCAGCTCACCGGGACGCAGTTCACCCGGACCGCCGCGGTCTTCGGCAACGACATCAGCACCTACCCGGACTTCCCGGCCGAGATCCGGGCTCCAACCGGATCCCTGCCCGGCGTCTCAGGCTTCCAGCTCAGCTTCTCCTCGACCTCGATCCACACGCCCGGCGACGCGCCGGATGTCCTCGTCGCCATGAACCCTGCGGCCCTCAAGTCGAACATCGGCGATCTGCCCCACGGCGGGGCCCTGGTGGTCAACCTCGACGCGTTCACCACGGCCAACCTGACCAAGGTTGGCTACGCCGCGAACCCATTGACGGATGGATCCCTGTCCGCCTTCAACGTCTTCTCGATCCCGATCTCGACGCTCAACGGCCGCGCGCTGGACGGCCTCGGACTGACGAACAAGCAGGTCGATCAGTCGAAGAACTTCGTCGCCCTGGGGGTGATGTTCTGGTTGTATGAACGGAGCCTTCAGCCGACCCTCGAATGGATCGACCAGAAATTCAAGCGCCGGCCGTCGATCGTCGAAGGCAACAAGCGAGCCCTCAAGGCCGGATACAACTTCGGCGAGACGACCGAGATCTTCCACGAGCGGTACGTGGTCCCGCCAGCTCGACTCCGTCCCGGGCGGTATCGCAGCATCACCGGTAACGAGGCCGCGTCGCTGGGCTTCGTGGCTGCGTCGAAACTCGCCGGTCGCGGCCTCTTCTACGGCTCCTACCCGATCACGCCGGCCTCGGACATCCTCCACCAGCTCGCCAGCTACAAGCAGTTCGGCGTCAAGACCTTCCAGGCTGAGGACGAGATCGCAGCGATCGGCGCTTCCATCGGCGCCGCGTACGGCGGTGCGATGGGCATGACCGGCACCTCTGGACCGGGAATTGCCCTCAAGAGCGAGGCCATGGGTCTCGCGATCATGGTCGAGCTCCCCCTCGTCATCATCGACGTGCAGCGAGCTGGTCCGTCCACGGGAATGCCGACCAAGACCGAGCAGGGCGACCTGCTGCAGCTGATGTTCGGGCGCAACTCGGATTCGCCGCTCCCGATCGTCGCCCCGGCGACCCCGAGCGAGTCGTTCGATATGGCGATCGAGGCCTGGCGCATCGCCCTCAAGTACATGACCCCGGTGGCATTCCTGACCGACGCGTTTCTGGCCAACGGCGCGGAGCCGTGGCGCATCCCCGACGTCTCGCGCCTGCCCGACATCGCCGTTCCGAATCGAACGGAGAAGGCAGGCTTCTACCCGTACATGCGGGATCCGGTGACGCTCGCCCGGCCCTGGGCCGTCCCGGGCACCCCGGGCCTCGAGCACCGAATCGGTGGCCTTGAGAAGGGCGATGTCCTCGGCAACGTCAGCTACGATCCGGACAATCATCAGCGCATGCAGGAACTCCGTCGGGACAAGGTCGCAGGAATTGCCCGGGACATTCCGCCGCTCGACGTGTACGGCGCCGACGAGGGCGATCTGCTGATCCTGGGTTGGGGCTCCACCTATGGGGCGATTCGGAGCGCCGTCGAACGGCTCCAGGGGCGCGGCCAGTCTGTCAGCCACGCGCACCTACGCCACCTGAACCCCTTCCCGGCCAACACCGGCGAGGTTCTGAGCGCGTACCGAAAGGTCCTGATCCCGGAGATCAACCTCGGCCAGTTGCTGCTCCTGATCCGGGCCCGGTATCTCATCGACGCCATCGGCTACAACCGCGTCCGCGGCAAACCGTTCCGGATCGGGGAGATCGAAGCCGAAGCCGAGCGTCTGCTGGCCGATATCAGGGAGCCCGTCGCATGACCGACGCGATCAAGAACGATTCGGTGCTGGATCTGCCAGTCCTCACACGCAAGGATTTCGTTTCGGACCAGGAGGTCCGCTGGTGCCCGGGATGCGGCGACTACTCCATCCTGGCGCAGACCCAGAAGGTCATGCCCGACTTCGGGTACGCGAAGGAGAACATCGTTTTCATTTCCGGCATCGGCTGCTCGGGCCGCCTGCCGTATTACATGAACACCTACGGCTTTCATTCGATCCACGGGCGCGCGCCGACGATCGCGACGGGCCTGCGGGCGGCGCGACCGGATCTCATGGTCTGGGTCATCACCGGCGACGGCGACGCTCTTTCCATCGGTGGCAATCACCTCATCCACGCGATGCGCCGGAACGTGGATATCAACCTGATCATGTTCAACAACCGGATCTACGGGCTGACCAAGGGGCAGGCGAGCCCGACCTCCGAACTCGGTAAGGTCACCAAGTCCACCCCGAACGGAAGCGTCGACCATCCGATCAGCCCACTCGGGATCGCCCTGGCGGCTGAGGCGAGCTTCATCGCCCGTTCGGTGGATACCCATACGGAGCACCTCCAGGCAATGCTCGAGCGAGCCGGACATCATCACGGCTCGGTCTTCATGGAGGTCCTCCAGAACTGCAACATCTTCAACGACGGTGCCCACCGGGAGTTCACCGATCGGGAGGTCCGCGACGACCGGATGCTGGTGCTGGAGCACGGGAAGCCGATGATCTTCGGCAAGGAGCGGAATCGCGGCCTCCGCCTGAACGGCCATCGGCCCGAAGTGGTGACCATCGGTGAGAACGGGATCACGGTAGAGGACGTCCTCGTCCATGACGAAGCCGACACCCTGCTGGCCGCCATCCTCTCGTCCATCTATTGGCCGGAGTTCCCCGTGCCGGTCGGCGTCCTGCGAGCGGTCCAGCGCCCTACCCACGCCGAGTTGCTGAACGAACAGGTGGATGAGGCGATCGCGAGCCGAGGGCCCGGCGACCTTGCGACGCTGTTGGCCGGCGGCGAGACCTGGGTCGTACCCGGAGACGAATCATGATCTGCCCCGTCTGCCATGCCCAGAACTACCAGGGCGACGATCTGTGCGAGAACTGCGGCGCGGATCTGCGCGGGTCGGACACGCCGGAGCCCGCGACCGGCTTCCACGGCCCCCTCCTTGGGTCGCACCTGGAGGAGCTCGGCGCTCCGCCTCCGCAGCTCGTCGACGGCGGAGCCGACGTTGGCGAACTCGTCGAGCGGATGCACCGGGAGAGCATTGACTGCCTGCTGGTCACCGAGAACGGGGAGCTGGCCGGGATCTTCACCGACCGCGACGCGCTCCTCAAGTTGGCCGGCCGGGGCCTGGAGCACCGACCCATCCGCGAATTCATGACGGCGGATCCCGTCGTCCTGCGACACGACGATCCCATTGCCGTCGCGATCCACAAGATGGCCATCGGCGGGTTTCGCCACGTGCCCATCGTCGAAGACGGTCGCCCTATCGCCGTGGTCTCGGCGCGCGACATCTTCCGCCACATCTCCACTCGCCTGTCCTGAGCCTGCGCCCGTGGGCCACCAGGCGCTCCGGCCTGCCATTCCGGACGGGCACTACGCGGACCGATTGGCGCGGGCCCAGGCCCTTGTCGCCGAACGAGGGGTCGGCGCGCTGCTGGTTGGTGAGGGAGCCGACCTCCGCTATCTGAGCGGTTACCGGACCTGGCCGTCCGAGCGACTCACCCTGCTGGTTCTCCCAGCTCGAGGCACTCCCACGCTCGTCGCGCCGCGCCTCGAGGCCATGGCCGCAGCCGAGAGCCCGGCCAGTCGCCACGGGCAGCTTCCGATCGTCGCGTGGGACGAGACCGAGGACCCGTACGCGCTGGTCAGCTCGGTGCTGGGTGCTGCTGAAGGGCCGCGCCAGGGGGATGGCGACAGGATCCTGGTCAGCGATCGCCTGTGGGCGATGCACGTCCTGGGCCTCGAGCGCGCCCTGGAGGGGGCGGCGTTCGGTCTGGCGAGCTCCGTGCTCCGGGAACTGCGGATGGTCAAGGACGCCGAGGAGATCAGCCTGCTCCGGCTGGCGGCAAAGGCGGCCGACCGCGTCGTGGCCCAAATCGCAGCCGGTCGGCTCGTGGGTCGGAGCGAGGCCGACGTGAGCGGGGAGGTTCGTGCGAGATTGCTTGCGGAGGGACATGAGACAGCGGAGTTCGCGATCGTGGCCTCCGGACCGAACTCGGCGTCGCCGCATCATGAGGCCGGAGATCGGACCATCGGACCGGGAGACCCTGTCGTTCTCGACATCGGTGGCACGCTCGGCGGGTACTGCTCGGACACGACCCGCACGCTGTGGGTGACCGGGGGCGATCCGGGCAGCGGGCCAACGGCGGAATTCCGGGCGCTGTTCGACTTGCTCCGGTGGGCGCAGGCAGCGGCCGCTGCCGCCGTCCGACCGGGTGCAACCTGCGAGGATCTCGATGCGGTCGCTCGGGATGTCATCACGGCCGGCGGCCACGGTCCGGCATTCATCCATCGGTTGGGCCACGGTATCGGGCTTGAGACGCACGAGGAGCCCTACCTGGTCGCCGGCAACGCGGATCCGCTCCGGAAGGGCTTCGCCTTCAGCGTCGAGCCCGGGATCTACCTGGAGGGCAGGTACGGTGCACGGATCGAGGACATCGTGGTCTGCGGGCCCTCGGGTCCCGACATCCTGAACGAATCAGACCGCGATCTGTGGGTGGTTCCGGGGTAGGACGGCCGCGCCGGGTATGATCCCGGGACGGGCGCCAGCCCGGACCACTGCCCAAGTCGAGCACCATGACCAAGCTTTCGTGGCGATTCGTCGCTGCTGTCACCAGGCAGGACTCTGCCGCCCCAGCGCCGTGAGTCGGCGCGCGCATCACCCGTCGCGTCGTCACCCGCGTGCTGCCAGGGGCACTCCCCCGAACGATCCCCAGGTTTCGGGCAAGGACGCCGAAGGCCTCGACGAGTCCCTCCCCGCGCCCGAACGCCAGACGATGGACGCGGAACCGGGGCGCGCCGAGTTGCTGAACGACCTCCCGCCACCTCGAACTCCGCGAGCAGCGGGGCGCCGCGGACAGGGACCCGTCGACGAGCGCCCTCCCGAGGCACCCGACGAGCGCGGGGTCGCTGAACAAGCTGCTGCGGGTCACGCGTCCGGCCCGCTGCGGGATTCGCAGCGCGCTTCGCAGCCGGCTCGACAGCTGGCTCGACAGCCAGCTCGGGAGCCAGGCGCGGCCAGCAATCCCGGCGCCGATTCGGCGGCCGGAGGTCCATCGCCGGATCGAAGCGTGCCCGCCGCTGCATCCGGACCGGAACGATCCGCGTGCACTGCCCCGCAGCTCCGTCGATTTATCAAGAGCCGCACCTATGTGCCGCTGCATGAGCTGCGCCGCCGGTTCGTGATCGATGGTGGCGACGACGATGTCACCGGGGTCGAGGTTGCGTTGGGTCGGCGTGTGTTCGTGGGCCTGCCGAACCGCGAGGGGCACCTTCTGGGCGAGTTGTTCCGGGCGGGCGATGTCGGCTACGAGCTCTCGCTGGATCCGATCAGCCCGATCGTGATCGGCGTCTTCCCGATGCGACCCATCGCCCGCGGCTGACGGCTTCGGCCGTCTTTGATCCGTCGTCGCGGGTCAGTTGTCGCCGGCGGCCTCCGCGGGGGCCTTGGCCGCTGACTTGGCCCGCGGTCGGCTCCGCCGAAGATCCTTGAGGTCGCGCTGGTCAAGACCGGCCAGCCGGATCAGGTCGGCATTGGCGGTCCGCGTGAGGCGCTCCCGTAGCTTCTCGGTGATCAGGGTGTTCATCGTCGGCACATCCATGAGGCCCTTGAGTGTTGCGGCGGGGACCTCCAGGAACTCCGTAGGCTGGTCGGCAACGACATTGGCGGTTCGCGCACTCCCGGTGATCGCTGCGATCTCGCCGAAGAAGTCGCCGGCGCCCATGGCCGACAGGGAGCGATTCTCGCCACCCTCCGTCGGGACCCCCGCGACCACGCGTCCCTCAAGAACGAAGTAGGCCGAGGCGCCCGGATCGCCCACCTTGACGATCGCTGATCCGGGTTCAGCACGACCCACGGCGGCGCCCACGAGGAAGTCAGCTCTTCGTCGGACATCCAGGCTGGAGAGTTCAGGAATCAGCGCCAGGAGTCGCTCGAAGTCCGCCGCCAGGGCGATCCGGCCGGCGGCGGCGAGCGGGGCGGATCGAGCCGATCGCAGGAGTTGGGCCGCGCGCTTCCACTCAGCCGCCGGCGTACCGAGACCGGGCAGGAACTGGGTCAGAATCCCGGCCCCAACCAGGATCAGCGAGGCCACGATGATGAGGCTCCGAACGGGGAGGATGTCGGCAAGGCCGGCCAGCGCCATGCCGCCCAGGAAGACGACATCGCGCGAGACGGCGAAGGCCGAGAAGACCCGCCCACGAAGCTCACGGGGCGTGTTCTTCTGGAAGATCAGGCGACGCGAGATGCCCAGTGGCGAACCGAGGAACCCGGATGCAACGACCATGGCAATTGCAAACCAGAGGTTGTCGGCAAAGCCGTAGGCGACCCCGAAGATGCCCATCCCGATCGTGGAGACCACCATCCATTGGCCCTCGGCCAGAAGGTTCGAATACTTCGCCATGAGCAGGCTGCTGATGACGAACCCGACCGACGTGAGGCCTTCCTGGAGCCCGTATTCGAACGAGGTTGCACCGAGCTCGCGGATCGCCATCGGGAGGAGCAGGACATTCCAGAGGCCGAAGGAGAAGAGGACCGGAAGGCTGACGATCAACGAGGACTTGAGGATCGGCGAACCCCACAGGAAGCGCATACCTGTCTTCAGGTTGGCCACGACGACCCCGACCGTGGTGGTCTCGTCGGCAGCCTGGGTCGCGATCCGCACCCCGAGGACGATGAGAAAGGACGCCACGAAAGTGGCCGCATCGATGTAGAACGGCAGATCGAGATTCACGGCAGCGAGGAGCCCGGCCAGAGCGAAGCCGACCGCGGTCGAGCCGAACGAACTGATCGAGAGGAAGGCGTTTGCCGACGCGAGTTCATCGTCCGTCGCGATATCCGGCAGGACGCTCTCCCAGGCCGGGTCGAAGAACTGTCGGACCACGGCGGCGAGAAATAGCAGCATGTATAGAGAAGGCAGACCGAAGTTGGCGACGCTGAAGGGGATCAGGACGACGATGATCCCGCGGAGCAGATCCGACGCCAGAAGAATCCGCTTCCGGTCGAAGCGATCCACGAAGACGCCAGCGAAGAGGCCCACGAAGAGCGCTGGGATGGCGGTGACCATCAGCGTCAGGCCGACGGCAAGCGCCGAGTTGGTGAGCTGGAAGACAAGGATTCCCGCGGCCAGGTCGGTCAGGGACGACCCGATCGTGGAGACCAACTGGGCGCTCCACATGAGCGAGAAGTCGCGCTTCCGGAAGATCGCGAACATGGATGCTGGGCGCGGGGCGACCTGGGCCATCGAGCGAGATCCCTCCAGCGTCCGTGACCGAGGAGCCAGGCGATGCCCTGGACCCGCCGAATGAAGCGCCAGTCTACAGGCGCGACCGTGGCTGGGATTGGCGCCGGCGGACACGGTTGCCTTCCAGGGCGAGGAGTTCGGCCTTCAGGCCCAGGAGGCGCTCCCGGTCTCCCCACCAGCCGCCACCGTACCCACCAAGCGTTCCATCGGCCGCGATGACCCGGTGGCACGGGATGATCAGGGCGATGGGATTGCGACCAACGGCGCCGCCGACAGCCCGTGCCGCCCCGGGTCGGCCGATGGCGCGAGCGATATCGCCGTAGCTCCGTGTCCCACCCCGGGGAATGGCGCGGACCGCCCCGAGCACCGCGCGGTCCCAGTCGGGCCGATCCTCGAGGTCCAGCGGAATCCCATCAGGCGTGACCGATGGATCCGAGGTCGACAGGAAGGCGATCGCTGCCCACAGATGCGTCAGAGCACGGTTCTGCGGGCCGTCCCGCCCGTGCTCGCCTGGCTCGATCCAACGGAGGTCCTGGTGCAGGCGCTGCCTGAGCGCGCTCGCGAAGCCATCCCGATCGGCCAGCAACTCGACGGCAACGACCCCGCGGACCGTCGCGGCCACCATCAATGGCCCCCATGATGCAGCTACCGATGCCGCGACGAGGGTCGTTGGTTCCGACGTCATCGCCGTCGTGGGCGCCACGTGGGCGTCCTGGGCGTCACCTGGCTCGGGGCAGCGTTCGCATGCGCACATCGTCCCACAGCTCTGGGCACTGGTTGCCGCGCGTGATCCGGGTTGGCCCAGGTCGGGAAAAGAAAGAACCCCGGGTGGTCGAGTCCGGGGTTCTAAGGTGTATTCGGCTTGGTTGCGGGGAGGGGATTCGAACCCCTGACCTTCGGGTTATGAGCCCGACGAGCTGCCGCTGCTCCACCCCGCGACCTCGAAGTCTAGCCGAGTGGCCCTCTTCTGACAAACGTCACTCCGCTCAGCCCGCCATGGGCCGCATCGACCGAAGGGCTCGACCCGAAACTACGAGCGTCAGCACGAGGAGGACGAGGATGATCCCCGCACCGACGAAGAACGGGGCGTTGATGTCCGTCGCGGCGAGTGCACCCGCGGCGAGGGCCGCGACGATGGTGCCGATGGTCCCGGCTGAGCCGAGCAGACCCTGGGCCGTGGACGAACGGCCAGCGGGGGTACCTCGGCCGATGACCAGGTACGTGGCCGGACTCAGGAAGGCGAAGCCGACCCCCTCGAGCGCGACCATAGGGATGTAGAGCAGGGGCTCCGAGACCAGCGGGTAGAGGACCATGGTCCCGGCCATGATGAGGAGTCCGCCGATCAGGAACGGATAGGGGCCTCGCCGGTCCACGATCCGACCCCCGATCGGCGAGACAAGGATCGTCGTCAGACCAAAGGTCGCGAACGTCAGCCCGATCAACGTCACGCTGCCCCCTCGATCGGTCACGAAGAGGGCCCAGATGGTCTCGTACAAGCCGCCACCAAAGTAGCCCGCGAGGTTGACGAGGATCGCGGCCAGGATGAACCGATTGCGCAGCGAGGTCGGGGTTGGCGGAGATGCCATAGCGCCCGCGGCGGACCCGGCTCCGGATGCGGCGGTTCGCCCGGCCTGTGGCAGTTCCGGCTGATCCTCGACCTGGGGGGTGCTCGCCCCACCCGGAAACTCGACCTGACCGATGCCCGGGATCGGCCTTCGGTCCGTGCCTCGGACCTCTCTGACGCGAAAAGCGACCGCGACCGCTGCCACGAAGGTCATCAGCGAGCCGAAGATGAGAACGAACGCATATCCCCCGGCGAGGGCAGCTCCGAGCCCCCCGATGGCCGGGCCGAGCAGGATCCCTCCGTTCTGCGCTGCGGTGTACAGGCCGAAGACCTCGCCACGCCTGTTGGCCGGGGCGGCATCCGTCAGATAGCCGCGCGCTGCGGGGTCGTACATCGCCGTCCCAAGCCCGGACAGAGCGCGCAAGAGGATGAACGCAAGTGGACCGGTCCAGACGGCCATCGCCCCGACCGCAGCGGCTGCGAGAAGCAAACCGGCGACCATGAGAGGGATGCGGGCCACGCGATCGGCGAGAGCGCCGAAGAGGGGCTCGGTGAAGAGACGTGCCGCGGGCCACGCGGCGATGACCACGCCGAGGAGGGCGATCGGCACGCCGTGCTCCGTGAAGTACAGCGGCATGATCGGAAGGAGCGCCCCGAAACCGGTCCACAGGATGAACTCGGCGAGCAGCAACGGCAGGATCGGAGCCCAGCGCAGCACCCAGGCGGCAGCTCGAGCCGCGGTGGTGGAGAAGCGGGATGGACGGCGCGGTGGCATTGCGGCCCATCGTATCCGCCCGGCTGCGTCAAGAGCCCGGGGAGCGTGGCCGAGCCGCCCGGTCCCGGCGCCGCCTGGCCGAACCGCCCGGTCCCGGCGCCGCGCGGTGTCTTGCCGGTTCGCTCGGCCACGTCCAGGGCTCCGCGGCGTCCGTTATTCTCCCGCGATGCGTTCGTACAGCCCTCAGACGCCGTGGCGGCTTGATCCCGCGGTCACCTTCCTCAACCACGGCTCGTTCGGGGCCTGCCCGGTACCGGTCCTGGAACGACAGCGGGCGCTGACCGACGAGTTGGAGGCGCAGCCGGTTGCCTTCCTGAGCACCACGATCGAGTCGCGGATGGCCGCAGCGCGCGATGCCATGGCCACGTTCCTGAACGCTGACCCGGAGGGACTGGTCTTCGTTCCCAACGCGACCACCGGCGTGTCTGCCGTCCTGCGGTCCCTGTCCTTCCAACCGGGCGACGAACTGCTGACCACCAATCACGAGTACAACGCCACGCTCAACGCCCTGGCGGAGACCGCGCGGGTCCACGGTGCCCAAGTCGTCCAGGCCCGCCTGCCCGTAGAGATCACTTCGGACGACGAGGTGATCAAGGCGATCATGGGTGCGGTCACGTCGAGGACCCGCCTGGCACTCGTGAGCCACATCACCAGCCCGACCGGCACGATCCTGCCAATCGAGCGCCTGGTCGCTGCGCTATCGGACCGGGGCGTGGACACACTGGTGGACGCCGCGCACTCCCCTGGTCAGGTGGGGGTGGACGTCACGGCGCTGGGTGCTGCCTATTGGACCGGCAACGGCCACAAGTGGCTCTGCGGACCGAAGGGATCCGCCATGCTGCACGTTCGCGCTGATCGTCGCGCGCGAATACGCCCGTTGACCATCAGCCACGGTTGGAACGACCTGCGTCCGGACCGGCCGCGCCTGCACCGCGAATTCGACTGGACAGGGACGTCAGACCCGGCTCCGCTACTGGCGCTGCCGACAGCCATCGAGGTGGTGGGCGGGCTCCACGCAGACGGCTGGTCGGGAGTCATGGCCGCGAACCATGAACTCGCGATCCGCGGTCGGGACGCGATCGTCGCGGCGCTCGGGGTTGAGACGCGGATCCCGCCGGAGCTCCACGGCTCGATGGCGATCATCATCCTGCCTATCGAGCCCACCGATGCGGCAGCCCAGCGGCTCCACGCGGCCCTCCAGGAGGAGGACCGGATAGAGGTCCCGATCACGCCGTTTCCGGTCCCGGGGGCTCGTGCTGCTCCCGGCGACGATCCCAGCTCCGTGATGGTCCGGATCTCAGCTCAGCGGTACAACGAGCCGGCCGATTACGATCGCCTCGCCGAAGCCCTCGTGCGCCGTCTTCGCTAGCCGGTGACCTGGAGTCCGGCAACGAGCCCACGCACGAGCGGCGGTCCGATTCCATCCGCGGTGATCGCCCGGCGGAACCGCCACCGGCCGCGCCCGCCGCCGGCCAGACCTTTGTATCGTGGTCACGATGACCGACGCCCAACTCATCCGGGGTTCCGGCGCGGAGCAGCTTGAGCAGCTCCGCTTCCTTCATCGCGTCGCGAGGTTGGCCACGACGGCGCAGACCTGGGACGACCTGCTCGAAACGGTCGTCGATGAAACGCGCGACGCCCTGCATGCCGATGTTTCCTCGCTCTACCTGCTCGACCGGGACGGATCCCAACTCACGCTTGCGGCAACGAATGGCCTGGACCGCTTCCAGATCGGCCGCGCCAGAGTCCCATTCGGCGAAGGCGTGACCGGTCGCGTCGCCGAAAGTCGGGCCCCGGTGATCATCCCCGACGTCAAGGAGGATCCACGGTTCCTCTGGGTTCGCGGGATCGACCAGCGTCGCTTCATCACCTCGATGTTGTCGGTCCCACTTGCCTGGAATGATCGCACGGTCGGGGTGCTGAACATCCAGACCGAGGAGGCGCGCGAATTCGGGGAAGCGGATCTTGCCCAACTGGGAGCCATCGCGGACTTGTTGGCCGGGATCGTGGAGAAGGGACGCCAGCAGCAGGAGGCCGAGATCCGGGCCGATGAACTCAAGGCCATCGACGAGGCGCGGACGGAATTGATAGCGCTGGTGACGCACGAGCTTCGAACCCCGCTGGCCGTGGTCCGCGCCTACACGGAT
This sequence comes from Chloroflexota bacterium, assembly GCA_039931955.1. Lineage (GTDB taxonomy): Bacteria > Chloroflexota > Limnocylindria > Limnocylindrales > CSP1-4 > UBA5189. Next base: position 8,319 of record JBDTQY010000022.1, on the reverse strand, counting down.
CTCCTGTCCGAGGAGCCGGCGCTGGACGGTCGCTACTCACGGGATCCGGCTCGCCGTGACCAGCGCGCCAGTTGGCACGAGGGAACGATGGCCCAGATCGAGCGGCTCGATCGCCTCGTCGATTCGATCCTCGCCTCGGTTCGCGTAGTTCCCGATCAGCCGGCCAACCTGGTGCCGACAGATGTCTCGGACCTCGTCAACGACGTCGTCGGAGCCCTTGCCCCCATCCTCGGGCACCACGAGGTGGTGATCCTGGGTGGCATTCGGCTCCACGCCCTCGCGGACCCGCCGCGACTCCGCCAGATGCTGGAGCACCTCGTCGAGAACGCCGTCAAGTACGCCCCGCCCGGCACGCGTATCGGCGTCGAGTGGGGCATGTTCGAGGGCTCCATCCGGATCGCCGTCGAGGATGGCGGCCCCGGAATCCCTCCCGAGTGGCGCGAGCGTATCTTCGAGCCATACGCCCGTCGCGACACGCATACGGCCCGTGGTTCCGGAATCGGCCTGTATGCCGCCAAACGTCTCGCCGAGTCGATGAACGGCCACCTGTGGTGCGAACCGGCGCCGGACCACGGGGCCCGGTTCGTCATCGCCCTTCCCGCCGTCGCTGCCATCTAGGAGCCCATCGTGCCGACCAGTCGACCGTTCCGCATTCTCGTCGTGGACGACGACCCAGCCATGGTCGGCGCCATCACCGCGCTGGTCGGCACCGAGGGCCACCAGGTCATCACCGCCTATGACGGTCTGACGGCGGTCCGTCGGTTCCGCGAGGAGCATCCGGACCTGGTCCTCCTGGATCTCGCCATGCCCGGCCCGGATGGCTTCACGGTGGCCGGCCAGATCCGCGCCGTGGGATCTGCACCGATCATCGTCGTCTCGGGCGAGAGCAGCGAGGCAGCCAAGGTCAAGGCTCTGGGGATTGGAGCCGATGACTACCTCGTCAAGCCCTTCGGGCGGGCCGAACTGCTGGCTCGGATCGCGGCGGTCATGCGTCGCGCCGGCACGAGCGATGCCAGCGGGCTTGGTGGCACCGTTGACTTCGGCGGTCTGACCCTCGATCCCGCCCGCCACGAGGCCAGGGTTGGACATGAGCTCCTGACGCTGACCCCAACCGAGTTCCGGCTCCTCGAATCGCTGGTCCGGGCGAACGGCGCCCTCGTCCCGCATTTGCGGTTGGCCCGTGCTGGCTGGCCCGCCGAGGCGGATCCGGATCTCCTCTGGCTGAAGCCGCACCTGGCCCGCCTCCGCTCGAAACTTACTGTGGTCGGCGGTCCAGCCATCGTGGCCGTTCGCGGGGTCGGCTACCGGGTGGAAGCGACCGCCTCGGCCTGACCCCGCCTCTCGTGCGGAGCCAGTACGGGCGGGTGGCTCGGGGCGGCGCCTGCGGGCTGGTATCCGGAGCGCGCGAGCGTGGACCGGTTGTCGGCCGCAGCGTTCTGTGTCGCGACCCTCAGGCTGTGACGGCGGCCCGCCCGGACCCGTCGTGCGCCAGTTCCACGCAGGCAGGCCGGTGGCCCATGGCGTCTCGTCCCGCCAGTTGCCCGAAGTGCTTCCACTCGTTGGGGCTCGCCGAGGTGGACTGGAGGCGACATCCGCAGGCTCCGCACGTCACGACGGCCAGCTGGCCATCGCGCACGGTCAGCAGGGCCTTGAAATCACTGGGCTGCTCAAGCATGGGTCGCTCCTCCTGACGCTGTCCCGGTTCGGTTCCAAAGTGTCGCGCCAACGCGCAGCCCCTCGCGAGGGCGGCGGGGGGCCGTATCGGTTGCAGGACCGTTGCAATCGGCGCGACCTCCCCATCGCGGAACCGGCCTGCGCAGCGGCGCGGATCGGCCCTCCGGCCCTGGACCGGTCTCGCCCAGGAGCGGGAGACTCGGAATCGCCTGACCGCTGGAAGCCCACCTGACAGCGCTAGTATTGCGCTTGGCACCGGGGGCCTATGGAGGGTCGGATTCCGCGACCACCGGATGCGTCGTCCGTCAATTCGGCGGCGGCGTAGGAGGCGACAGATGTTTAGGACTACCAGACTCAGGACTTGGGCCGTCCAGGTCACTGATGGGGCGCTCGATGATGCTGGCAGGTTCGCGGGCTTTGTGAACGGAACCGCGTACGTGCTCCGGATTCACCACGGCCAGAGGCCGAACCGCGACAGTGCCCCGATGGCCAAGCGCTGCGCCCTACAGCGAAGGCATGCTGGCCGGGGGGCTCGGCTGGTTCTCGCCGTCATTGGTGCGGGTGCTCTAGCGGTCGTCGGATGTGGCCCTTCGCCCTCGATGGGCACGTCAGGCGAAACCCCGGTCGGCCCCACCTCACCGGTAAGCGCTCGTCCATCTCCGCTCGTATTCATGGGCACGTCCGAGGAATATGTCGCCGCCTTGGCGGGGTGCCTCCGCGAAGCGGGATGGAACATGCAGGCGGACGGCGTAGGGGGGCTTTCGGCGGACATTTCTGCAGAGCAACGCCCGGCGTTTCTTGCCGCTCGCGAGGCATGCGGAGCAATCCTAGGCGAACCGCCTCCGGGGGCGCCACTGTCCGAGACGGAGATCCGTGCTCGCTATTCATATCTCCTTGACGCACGCAGGTGTCTCACCAAACTGGGGTACGCGATTGGCGATCCGCCGACGCTGGAGCACTTCCTTGAGTCGTACACGAGCGGCCCGTGGACACCTTTCAGCGACCTCGCCGACCAGACAACGTCGCAATCCGAGTGGGACGAGGCAAATCGGGCCTGTCCGCAGATTCCGGGCGGGTGAGGGTCGGGGTGAAATTCCGCCGCTGGCTTGTCCCGCTCGCCTGGATGCTGTCGTTGGCCGTCGTCCTCGCGTTGGGCGTCTGGGCCGGACGAGCGACGCTCGCACCGCCGACTCCGGTCGGGGATGATCCGGCCCAAGCGCTCTACCGAGTCTCCATCGGCACGGTGGGTAGGGTTCAGTCCTTCACCGCGAAGGCCGCGTGGGAGAGGGAACCGGCTGGACGGAACGGAGCCTCTGGGACAATCACAACGGTAGACGTGTCAGCGGGCGAGCAAATCGGCCCGGGCGACCAGGTCTACTCGGTGGACCTTCGCCCGGTGGTCGCCGCGCAAGGCAGCGTGCCCGCCTTCAGAACCCTCTCCGAAGGTGCGCGGGGGGCGGACGTGCTGCAGCTTCAGCAGTTCCTCACGCAGGTCGGGTTTGGGGGCCCGCTGACGGGATGGTTCGATGAGGCGACTAGCGCCGTGGTCAAGGCTTGGCAGTCGAAGTCCGGGGTCACGGTCGACGGTACCGTCCGACGCGGTGACATTGTGTTCCTGCCAGCGTTGCCGGTCCGCGTCGCTCCGACCGAGCATCTCAGCGTCGGGGAGTCGGTCGGCGGGGGCGAGGTTGTCCTCGAGGCACTCTCGGACGCGCCCCTCTTCACCGTGACGCTCGGGTTTGACCAGGCACCTCTCGTGCCGCTATCAGGTTCCGTCATCGTGCATTCCGGCGCGGACGCCTGGGCAGGTGTAATTGCAACAAGTACGACAACGCCCGTAGGCGAGCTCGTCTTGACCATCGAGAGTGTCGATGGCGGAGCCGTGTGTGGCAATCGGTGCGACCTTGTGCCGGTTGCCGCGCCCGCGCAGTATCGGGCCGATCTCGTGGTGGTTCCCGAAACAACCGGGCCTCTCGTGCCGTCGGCGGCGCTCCGGACCCGCCCAGACGGGACGGTCTTCGTAGTCGACCAGGCCGGCCTGGAGTTCGATGTGACCGTCCTCGCCGCGGCGGATGGACGGTCGGTGGTCGAGGGGATTGGCGTCGGCCAGATGGTGCGCCTTTTCGGCAGCGAGTCAGCCCCGGCGCCTGCCGACGGCTCGCCATAAACATGACGACCGGTACCGGCCGGTCCGGAGCCGCCCTGCTCGCCGCCGAGCGCGTCGACTTCCGCTACCGGCGTGGCGCCGATCCGGTGATCTGGGAGTTCGAGCATGCCTTCGAGCCGGGTTCCATGACCGTCATCACGGGGCCGTCGGGCTGCGGCAAGTCCACGCTGCTGTACCTTCTCGGACTGCTCCTCCAGCCGACCGCGGGCCGCATTCTGTGGCAGGGTGTCGACGCCTCCGCTCGCTCCGATGCGGACCGAGCGGAGATCCGCGCCCGGGCGATCGGGTTCGTCTTCCAGGACGCACTGCTGGACCCATCCAGATCCATCCTCGCAAACGTCACCGAGGGCGCCCTGTATGCCGGCCTCGAGCCGTCCGCCGCGGAAGCGTACGCGCTGGAGCTGCTCGGGCAATTCGGTGTCGATCGTCGAGCTACACACCGACCAGGCGAGATCTCCGGGGGCCAGGCCCAACGCGTAGCACTGTGCCGGGCCCTGATCAAGGGACCGCAGGTGATCCTCGCCGATGAGCCGAGCGGGAACCTCGACGAGGCGAGTGCAGACCTTGTCTGGACTGCCCTTGGTGAGGCCACCAAGAGCGGGGCTGCGGTCGCCGTCGCGACGCATGATCGTCGGCGAGCCGCGACCGCGGACGCAGTGATCGAACTGTGATCCCTCACGTCGGTCGCGTCCGGCGGACGCTACTGCTCATCGGCGAGGGCTGCTCGATGGCCCGCACACAGCCCATCGTCTCGACCGTGACAATGCTTGTCGTTGCAGCCGTTTGCGCGGTGATCCTCGCAACTGTCGGCCAGTCGGCAGCGGCCGAGGCGCGGATCCTTGCCACGATCGACGATGCAGGCACGCGCACCATCATCGTCAGCGATCCAACCGGACGCGCGGTCCTCCACCCGGACAGCGTGGAGGCGGTTCGGTCGCTCGCGAGCGTGGAGTGGGCACTTGGTCTCGGCCCGGTGACGGATGTTCGAAATGCCGCGCTTGGCTCCGCTGGGCGTGCAGTCCCCGCGCGGCGGGTCTACGGCTCGCTCCCCGACCCAGTTCGCCTCGCGGGCGGGAGGGCCCCGGTTAGCGGGGAGGCGATCGCGACCAAGCTCGGACTGGTACTCCTTGGGTCGCAATCCCCAGCGGGAGGAATCCAGGGCGAGGGATTTGACGCCTCGCTCGTTGGCACCTTCACGGTAACGGATCCGCTGACCTTCCTCGACGGCAGCCTCCTGATGCTGGCTGCGGTTGCCGAGCCAGGAGAGATGCAAGCCCTGCGCCAGCTGGTTGTAGTCGCCAGCAGCGTCGACAGCGTGGGTTCGCTGCTAGACGCAATCCCATCTGTTCTCCACGCCCACGATCGAACGCAGGTGCGGGTTGCAACGCCGACCTCCCTCGTCGAGCTACGGTCGCTCGTTGAGGCCGAGCTTGCCACCAACTCGCGCCAGCAGCTCCTCGTCGTTCTCGGCGTGGGCCTTGTCGTGATCAGCGTGACCTTGTCGGGAGCCGTCGCCCAGCGGCGTCGCGACTTCGGCCGTCGGCGTGCCCTGGGCGCTACGCGCTCGGCGCTCGTCCTGCTCGTGATCGTGCAAACGGCGGTCGCGGCTGTCATCGGGACAGTCTTCGGAACCGCAGTCGGCCTCGTTGCCGTCGGGCAGCTGGCCGGTGCGCTCCCGCCGCTTGATTTTCTCGTGGGTGTCGCCGTTCTGGCGCTGCTTGCCGCACTATTCGCAGCGATTCCTCCGGGCGTGGCCGCGGCTTTCCGCGACCCTGTTCGGATCCTGCGCGTTCCATGATCAGCCCGCTCGACCGAGGAGCATCAATCCTGGACGGGCAACGCCCGCATCAGCGGGCCGAACCGCTCACCACGTCCACCCACCGGACGACCTGGAAGTGTGACTCCAAGAACACCCGGCCAGCACGCCCGGGACCCTGAAAGCGCCGTCCAGGCAGCACACAACCCCCGACAGCAGCCATGCTCATGCGCCGGAAACGGATCGCGGGCGCGACCCTCCATGGAAGGACGGCCGTTGGTGAGCCCGGTGGGATTCGAACCCACGACACGAGGATTAAAAGTCCCCTGCTCTGCCACTGAGCTACGGGCCCACGCGAAAGGGTAGCGGGTGCGGGGCAGTGGACGCCGTGGGGGTGGCAGAAACGGTCCGGCGCCGCGCCCATGATGCGTCCTCGGTCATGCCCGCCCCGCGAAAGGAGTGAGGCCGATCCAGCGTGCTGATCGAGCTGGTTCATCATTCCAGGCCTGATCACGCTCGACGACACGCTGGAATCGATGGAACCCTCGGATCGCCAAGCGAGAATCTTGCCCAGCTGATGAATGTTCTGCATCACGAATGGCACGAAGGCCTCGACGGCCGGGCTCGCGGCCCCAGCCGTCCGAGCCCGAGGAACTCAGCTTGGCTCACGGCCCCCAATCCAGGCCGAACACCTCGGGGTTGACCGGCGTGGGCAGGCGCTCACCGCGCAACCCGGCCACGAGGTTCGCGGCGGCCATCGTGGCCATCTTTCCGCGCGTCGCCTCGGTTGCCGAACCGATGTGCGGGACGATCAGGCAGTTGTCCAGCGTCAGCAGCGGGTCATCGGCGGGGATTGGCTCAGGATCGGTCACGTCGAGCGCGGCCGCCCGGATCAGGCCATCGCGGAGCGCCTCGAACAGCGCGGTCGGATCCACGACGGGCCCACGAGTGGTGTTGACGAGGATCGCGCCGGGCTTCATCCGGGCCAGGGCCGCCGCATCGATGAGCCGGAGCGTCGACGGATTGAGGTCCACGTGCACGCTGACGACGTCCGAGCGGGCCAGCAACTCCTCCAGCGGCGCCCATGTCGCGTTGAGGGGCGCCTCCACGTCGGGATTGGCGCGGTTCCGCGATGCATACAGGATCGGCATGCCGAACCCCTGCGCGCGCCGCGCAACAGCCTGGCCGATGCGTCCGAAACCAATGATGCCGAGTGTCGCGCCATGGATGTCGACGCCGAGTTGGTACATCGGGCTCCACGTTCGCCAATCACCCGAGTGCACGAACCGCTCGCCCTCGGGCAGACGGCGCGCCGCCGCAAGGATCAGAGCCCAGGTCAGGTCCGCGGTCGTCTCGGTCAGGACGCCCGGCGTAATTCCGACGGCGACGCCGCGCCGGGTGCAGGCCGGGACGTCGATGTTGTCGTAGCCGACGGCCATGTTGCTGACGACACGGAGTGGCGCGCCGGCCGCGTCCAGGAACCCATCGTCCACCCGGTCGGTGAGCATCGTCAGGACGCCGTCGCACCCCGCGACCGCCTCCAGCAGGGCCTCACGGGGCGGCGGCATGTCCTCCGGCCAGACAACCGGATCGCAGGCATCGAGGATCAGCTTCATCCCGATATCCGGGATCTGACGGGCAATGAAAACCCGCGGGCGGACGGTCACGGCATCAGGACCGAGCAGCGACGAGCGGCTCCCGCGTGAACCCGTCGTCGATGGCCCGCTTGGCCGCCTCGCGGATGTTCGCGGTCGTGTCGAAGTCCGGCTCCCCGATCTCGAGGTGGATCACAGAGCGGCCCGTGGCCCGATGACATCCATCCGTGAGGCAATTCGCATGCGTTGCAGCATAGAGCCCTAGAATCAGGTCGATGACTCGCTTCTACTCGATCGACGAGGCCAACGCCGCCATCCCTGAGGTGGAGCGGATCCTGATGGACCTGCGCGACCAGCGGGCTGAGCTGATCGTCCTGCGCGACGCAATTCTCCGGGCCCCGGCCGCTGAACATGGCGCGCTCGATCGCGACCCGACGCAGGCGCCCCAGGGCGCGGCGACGTCGAGCTCACCGAACCTCGCCCCAAGCGACGTTCGAAGGCTGCGGCTCCGCATGCAGGGCCTGATCGATCAGATGCAGGCCGGCGTGACGCGGCTGGTGGAGCGGGATATCACCCTTCGCGAAATCGAGGCCGGGCTCATCGACTTTCCGGCACTCGTGAGCGGGCGCCAGGTATGGCTGTGCTGGCGCCTCGGGGAGAGCGACGTCGCGTGGTGGCACGAACTCGGCGACGGCTTTGGCGGTCGCGTGGCGCTCACCGACCTGATCTGAACCATCCCGTCCCGGAGACGCGTCCCATGTTTCGACCCAATCCGATCCCGACCGTGAGCGCTGACGAAGCGCAGCGTCAGATGGTGGATTCGCAGGCGACCGCGCCCCTCCTCGTCGATGTCCGCGAGATGAACGAGATCATCAACATCCGGGCCGAGAGGATCGTGGCCATGCCGCTGTCCGTCTTCATGGCCCGACACCGCGAGCTGCCGACCGACCGACCGCTCCTGATGATCTGCCAATCCGGTAATCGGTCCGGACAGGCGACTGCATTCCTGCTGGCGAACGGCTGGCCGGATGTGTCGAACGTGGCGGGGGGCACCATCGCCTGGCTACGGGCCGGCCTCCCGGTGCGCCGCGGGGCCTTCGAAGATGGCGAGGGTGACCTGGCCCTCT
>JBDTQY010000021.1:0-8143 GCA_039931955.1 Chloroflexota bacterium | reverse complement strand
CCATATCTTCGAGTGGGGCGCTGCTGCACGAGGCCCTTGACGGGGACGAGGGTGCCGCGCGAACCGCGCTCGGAGCAGCCCTCCGCGAGGCTCGCACCCTCGCTCGACTCGATGCCCGGTTCGAGGTCATCGCCGAGCGTCTGAACGGTCTGGACGCGGAACTCGAGGATGTCGCCGCGGACGCTCGGGCGACGCTGGCGGCGATCGATCACGATGCCTCGGAGCTGGCGGGCCTCGAGGAGCGCCTGTCGCTGATCTACGGCCTCGAGCGACGATATGGTGACGACGAGGCTGCCGTGATTGCCCATGCCGCCCGGGCCGCCGAAGAGGCGGAGCGCCTCCGGGGACTCGAGGGAGAGCGCAATCGACGAGCCTCCGACGACGAGCGCCTGCTGTCCGATGTTGCACTGGCGGCCACCGAACTCGGCGCGGCTCGACGTGCCGTTGCGGTCCAGTTGACCGGACGGGTGGACGCGATCCTGGGTCGACTCGGTTTTCCCGCCCGAGCGTTCGAGGTCATGGTTGGTCGCCGTCCAGCCGGATCGGACGAGGCCGCCATCGAGATCGATGGGGATGCCGTGGCTTTCGATGTGTCCGGCGCCGATGAGGTCGTCTTCCGTCTCGCACCGAACCCCGGAGAGCCGGCCAGGGCGTTGGCGCGGATCGCTTCGGGTGGCGAGCTATCGCGGGTCGCCCTGGCGATCAAGCAGGTACTCGCGGAAGCGGATGACACGCCCACGCTCGTTTTCGACGAGGTGGACACGGGCATCGGCGGACGCAGTGCTGACCCGGTCGGCCGGAGCCTGTGGGAACTGGCTCGCTCGCACCAGGTGCTCGTGGTCACCCACCTGCCGCAGATCGCGGCCCACGCTGATGCCCACCTCAGGATTGCCAAGCTGGAGCGTGGAGGCCGGACCGTCACGGAGGTCACGCAGCTGGACGGAGAGGCCAGGGTGGCTGAGCTCGCGGCGATGCTCGGTGGCGGCGGAGACGGTGGCCCAGGCCCCGCTGCGGTCGCCGGCGCGCGAGAACTCCTCCAGGCTGCGGAGAAGTGGCGTGCCTCCATCGTCAGCCATGCCTGACCGACGGGTTCGCGAGTGACCGCGTCGAGGGATCTGGCCGCGGCACTGGATGACTTCCTGACCCACCTTCGCGTAGAGCGGGGCTTGTCTTCGGCCACGTTGAGGGCCTACCGCGCGGATCTCGAGGACTTCGCGGCATCGCGCGACACGACTCGGACGTGGGGGCAGGGTCCGGATGCCGCAACGAGGTACCTCGCCGCACGCACGCGGCGCGGTCGTCCTGGTGACCCGGGCCTGGCGCCAACGTCGCTCCGCCGTCGTGCCGCTGCCATCCGGGGCTTCTACCGGTTCGCCTTCGGGGAGGAGTTCATCGATGTCGACGTCGCGGCGCATCTCGACCTGCCGAAGATGTCGCGGTTGCTGCCTGAGACGCTGAGCGTCGCCGAGGTGGAAGCCCTCCTGGAGCCCGCTGATCCCGCGACGTCGCCCGGGAACGCGGCCGTCCTTCGAGCCCGGGCGCTCCTCGAGCTGCTGTACGCGGCCGGTCTTCGAATCTCGGAGGCCCTGGGTCTCGACCTTGAGGACCTGTCGTTCGAGGGTGGGTTCGTGCGCGTGATCGGGAAGGGCGACAAGGAACGCCTGGTGCCGGTAGGTGACCTCGCCATGACGGCTCTTGCGGAGTGGATTGGCGGACCACGGGCGGAGCTCCTGGCACGAATGTCCGAGATTCCACCACGAGGAGGGCCGCTCTTCGTCGGTGACCGGGGGCGTCGCTGGGCCCGCCAGCAGGCCTGGAGCGTCGTCAAGCGGGCTGCTGAGCGAGCCGGTCTCTCGGATCGGGTCAGCCCGCATACCCTCCGTCATTCGTTCGCGACGCACCTCCTGGAAGGCGGAGCAGACCTGCGAATCGTCCAGGAGTTGCTGGGCCATGCGAGTATCAGCACAACGCAGCTGTACACCCATTTGACGGGCGAGCGGATCCGTGAGGTCTACGCTCGAGCCCACCCCAGAGCCTGAACCGAGGAGGACCGCAGACCGTGCCCCGCTACTCCGAGACGTTACTATCCGAGGGGGAGCGTGTGGCGCTCCGCGCACGACAGCACTGGCTGGCCACGATCATCGACGGCAGGGTCCCGTGGGCCATGTTCGTCGCCTCCCTGATCCTCATCGGCCTGCGGACCCAGATGCAGGTCGGCGAGGTCGCTGGCCAGGCTCTCGGCCTGGCGATCCTCGGTCTGCTCGTCGTCTCGGTGGTGATGTTGGGCTACCGCTACTGGAGTTGGTACTCCCAGGACTACCTGGTCACGAACCGGCGCGTCCTGAAGGTCGAAGGGATCCTCAACAAGCGGTCCGCCGACAGCTCCCTCGAGAAGATCAACGATGCCGTGCTTGAGCAGAACCTGGTCGGACGGATCTTCGGCTATGGGGACCTGGACATCATGACGGCGTCGGAGGAGTCCGTGGATCGGTATCGGATGCTGGACCAAGCCCCGCGCTTCAAGAAGGTCATGCTGGACCAGAAGCACCGACTGGAGATGGAGATGGTCCGTTTGCCAGGGCCGGCGCCACGTTCCGCTGCCCCGAGTCCGCGAGTCACCTCGGCGGAGGATGTCACCAAGGCACTGGCCAACCTGGCCGATCTTCGGGACCGCGGGGCGATCAGCCCCGAGGACTTCGAGGCCAAGAAGCAGGACCTTCTCGGACGCATTTGAGCCGCTCATATCGACCGGACGGCGCATGGCCATCGTGATCACCCCACCCGCGCCCAGCCTGCCGACCAGCCGTTCCCGCGCCGAGGGGCTAGCATTCCCGGACGGCAGTTCCCGCCGTTCTCCACTACGAGGCGCCTGACTCCACGTGCTCGACGAAGTCTTCATCGTCAAACTGCTGCTGATCGGGATCATCCTGCTCTTCGCCCTGCCGATACACGAGTTCGCCCACGCGGCGACGGCCTATCGCCTGGGTGACGGCACCGCCAAGCTGTTGGGTCGGATGACCCTCAACCCTGTCGTCCACTTCGATCCGGTCGGCGGGACCTTGCTCGTCCTGACGCTCCTCTTGCCAGGTGGCCCGTTCGTGTTCGGCTGGGCCAAGCCCACTCCCGTGAATCCCACCAACCTGCGGGGTGGGCGCCGGAGCGACGCCTGGGTGGCGCTCGCCGGTCCGCTCTCAAACCTGATCATGGCCGCGGCGGCGGCGATCCCGTTCCGGGTGATGATCGCGACCGGCCTGGACGCGCCGATCCTGGCCCTGGCCTTCTACCTGTTCATCCAGATCAACATCTCGCTGATGATCTTCAATCTGATTCCGCTGCCGCCACTCGATGGCTCGCATGTCCTGCTTGCGCTGGTCGACCCGAGGACCAGCTGGCGGCTTCGGACGTTCCTGCAGCAATACGGACCGATCGTGCTGCTGGCCGTGATCTTCATTCCCTCGGTCACGGGCCTGCCATCGCCGCTCGGCATCGTCTTCGACGTGATTGCGCGGCCGATCGTCACGTTACTGACTGGCCTGTGAAGGCAGGCGGGTTGGCCTGGTGGTCTGGCAAGGTCCGCCGGTTCCGGGGTCACCTCCGCGCAGACGTGACGCCCGCGGAGCGGAAGGCGCTCGCCGACTCCCTGACGAAGGCGCAGCTCGGGGTCTTCGACGCGATGATCACGGCCGACCAGCGTCACGGCCTGGATGTCATGGCGACGTTGCGGGACGAGGGCATCTCCGATCCGGATGTACTTCTCGCCGGACTGCTCCACGATGCAGGAAAGGGCGCCACGGGGGTGATCCCGCGGGTGATCCACGCGCTCGGCGTTGCCTACGGGCCGTTGGTCCCGAGCGTCGCGCGACTGGCTCCCGGCATGTCGGCATCCCTGGAGAGGCTGGCCACGCATCCCGAGCGGTCGGCACAGCTTGCCATTCAAGCGGGCTGTTCCGAGCGGACCGCCGACTTGATCCGATGGCAGGAGGCGCCACGCGACCCGGAATTCGGTGAACGCCTCCGGCTCGCTGACGACGCCAACTGATGCCCGAGACCAGCGAGCCAGCCACCGCCCGATTCGATCCGGGTACGTCGGCGGCGTCCGCAGCCGCCGTGGCCGTGACGCCGTCGCTGTGATGGGGCTGCCGACCACTCCCGAAGCTACGCCGGCGCCACGATCCGGCGGGCTTTTCGTCCGCTTCGGCACGTCCCGCCGCCCCGAGGAGGCAACCGAGGTAGTCCTCGATGACTGGTCGGGGCCACTCGGGTTGCTGCTGACCCTCATCGAGGCCCGCCGCCTCGATGTTCTGACCGTTCCCCTCGGCGCCCTGGCCGGCGCCTATCTGGAGGCCCTGGCAACACTCGAGGGCGATCGCATCACGAACGTCAGCTCCTTCGTGGCCGTTGCGAGCCAACTGATCCTGATCAAGAGCCGGGCGATGCTGCCGCGTCGTGGCGAGCCTGGCGAGCCGGGCGCCCTTCCGGATGATGGCCCGGACCCGGAGGCCGAGCTCCGTCGGCGACTGCTGCTCTACCGTGCCTATCGGGACGCAGGGGCGACGCTTCAGGAGACGGCCGTCGGTCGGCAGGCCCTGTTCCGTCGTGAGCCCGCGGCTGCGCTTGCCGCTGCCGTGGCTGGTGCGCGTGCCCCGACAGCGCCGCCGCTGGCCCCGGCGATCCTCCTCGCAGCGCTAGCACGACTGGTCGCCATCGCGGTCCCGCCGGAGCGCCCTCCGGAGGTCATGCGGCGCTCGGTGACGCTGACGCAGCGAGCGGCGATTCTGCGGGCGGTACTGGACCGAGCCCCCACGATCGTGCTCCAGGACCTGTTGCGTGACGTGCGCGATCGCGTCGTGATCGCTGTCACCTTCCTCGCCATGCTGGAGCTGATGAAGCGTCATGAGATCGTGGTGCAGCAGGAAGCACCGTTCGGGCCGATCGTCGCCCGCCTGACGACCGCCACCGAGCGCGCCGCCGCTGGCTTCGTCGCTGGGGATGCCGAGACACCGCTTGACGAGTCGATGGCCGGTTTCCAGTGATGGACGAGGACGGCGTGCCCGAGGACATGGTGCCCGAAGACAGCGCTCCCGAGGCAACGTTGCCCGATGGGGCCGATGGCGCCGACGAGTCGCCCACACCCGGGGAGCTGACTGAAGCAGGTCTCGAGGCACTCCTGTTCGTCGCCGAGCGGCCCCTTTCGCGGCGGGAAATCGCAGGGGTTGCCGGCGTGGATCGAGCGACCGTCGATGCCCGGCTCGGCGATCTCGAGGTGGCGCTGCGCGACCGCGGGATCCGTCTGCTCACGTCAGGGGATCGTGTGGAACTGGCCACCGCGCCCGACACGGGCGGCCTGATCGCCCACTACGTCGGCGCGGACGTCGTTCGCCTGTCTCCGGCGTCCCTGGAGACCGTCGCCATCGTGGCTTATCGCCAGCCGGTCACGAAATCGGCCATCGAACGCATTCGCGGCGTGGATTCCGACTACACGATCCGAAGCCTGCTGCACCGCCGTCTCGTCGTGGAACTTGGTCGTTCGGAGGCCCCGGGCCGGCCCATCCTGTACGGCACGAGTTTCGACTTTCTGGAGCGGTTCGGTTTGACGTCGATCGATGACCTGCCGCCGCTCGACGTCGACATTGCCGCTCGCCTCGAAGATCCCGAGGACGCGGCAGGCCCGGAGCTTGGAGGAACTGATGCCTGAGGAACGGATCCAGAAGGTCCTTGCCGCCGCAGGCGTCGCATCGCGACGGGGGAGCGAGGTTCTCGTGGCAGCGGGCCGCGTCCGGGTGAACGGCCGCGTCGCCGTGATCGGCGAGCAGATCGACCCGGCGAGTGCCCAGATCGAGGTGGATGGGATCCCGGTCGGGGTCGGCGCGGCGCGGACCTACGTGGCGCTCCACAAGCCGGCCGGCGTGACCTCTACGACCCGGGATCCTCACGCCGAAGCGACGGTCCTGGACCTTATCCCGACCGCCCTGGTTCCGGACGGGACGCGGATCTATCCGGTCGGGCGGCTCGATCTCGACTCGGAGGGTCTGCTGCTCCTGACGAACGACGGCGAGTGGGCTGACCACGTCCTCCATCCCCGGTTCGGTGTGCAACGCGAATACGCTGTCGCCCTGGAGAGACCGCTGGATCACGAGCAGGCGGCCGCGATCCGGGCCGGGATCATGCTGGAGGAGGGTCTGGCGACGCTCGCCGCGACGCTTCGTCCGGCCACCGCCATCGAGACGCGGACCCTGGTCGAGCTACTTCACCCCGCCCCGCTGGAAGATCTCACCTGGTACCGGGCCGTACTGGCTCAGGGCTGGAAGCGTCAGCTGCGCCGGATGTTCGCGGCGACTGGCGCCCCGATTCTCAGGCTCGTTCGCGTCCGGATCGGCACCGTCCGGCTGGATCGCCTGCCGACCGGGCGATCCCGACTGCTCCGCGCTCCGGAGATTCGGCAACTGGGTGCCGTCAGTGCCGGCGCCGGCCGACCGAAGCCCACGGGCCCGAAAGCCACGGGGCCGAGAACCTCGGGACCAAAGGGAGCTGCGAAGGCATCCCAGACCGTGACCCCCAAGCGTCAATCGACACCGAAGGTCAAGGGTGCGCCGGGATCTACCGGGCCACGACGGCCCGCTCCGAAGCCAGCCCTGACCGGCGACGCGGCGCTGGCGAAGGCACAGCCACCACCGCCGGCGGGTACGCGCCCCGGGCGTCGGCGAACGAAGGCAGCCCCCGGACCGAGTGCGCCATTCCGTCACGGTGGGCGTGCAAAGGGCAAAACGCACGACTAACATCGCCGGGATGACTGGCCCTGGCCCGGCGGTCGAGACCGTCGGTCTGCGAAAGACATTCGGCCCCGTCCGAGCGGTGGACGGGATCGATCTCGTGCTGGCGCCGGGACGGATCTATGGCCTCCTGGGCCCTAATGGGTCGGGCAAGACGACGTTCATCCGGATGCTCGCCGGGCTGGCCAAGCCGTCCAGCGGCACGGTGCACGTACTCGGCACCTCCGTTCCGGATCGCCTGCTCCTCGGTCGGATCGGCTACATGCCGCAGGCCGAGGCGATCTATCCGGAATTGTCAGCGGCCGAGAATCTTGGCTTCTTTGCCCGTCTCGAGGGCCGCTCAGACCGAGCCGCGGTGGATCGAATGCTGGAGCTGGTCGAGTTGTCGGATCGCCGCTCGACGCCAGCCATGCACCTGTCCGGGGGGATGCGCCGCCGCCTGTCGCTCGCCTGCGCGCTTGTCCATGAACCAGCGATCCTCTTCCTCGACGAGCCGACGGTCGGGGTGGACCCCGCGCTGCGGGCCCAGTTCTGGGCGCACTTCCGGCAACTCGCGGCGAATGGCGTGACGATTCTCGTGGCCAGCCACGTGATGGACGAGGCCGATCGCTGCGATGAGCTGATCTTCATCCGCTCGGGCCGCGTGCTCATCCGAGGGACCTCGGCCGAGGTGAGGACCCAGGCCGGGACCACGGACCTGGAGACCGCGTTCCTGCACTTCGCCGGTCTGGATACAGAGGGCCGTCCCCTCGAAGGCGTCCCCTCGTGAACGCCTCACGGGTCCTGGCGGTCGCTCGACGGATCATCCAGGGGTTCCGGCGCGACGAGCGGACGCTCGGGCTCATCTTTGTCGTCCCGATCGTCATCACGGCCCTTCTCGGCTGGATGATCCGCGACCAGAAGGACGTGACGGTCGGCGCGATCATCGTCAACGGGGCCGGCGCACCGGGTCAGCGTCTCGTCGACGCCCTGATCACCGCCACGATCGGCGCGCCGGACGGCATCGAGGTCGTGGCGTGGACTGACACTGAGGCGAGCGCCATCCAGAGCCTTCGCGACGACAATGGCGACATCGCCATTGTCCTGCCGTCGTCGCTCATTGCGGACGTGACGAGCGAGCAGCGCCCGGTCCTGAAGGTCATCACGCGGGGCACCGACCCAGCCGAGGATGCGGCGGCCTTCGGCGCGCTCCAGAGTCTGGTCGTGACGCTGTCGAGCGAGGTGAGCTCGCTCACCGGTGGTGGCGTGACGACCCCGAGAATCGAGCACGAGACGATCTTCCTCGAGGCAGGTGCGGACGAGCTCGATGTCCTGGCGCCCGTCTTCCTGGCCTACTTCGCCTACTTCTTCGTCTTCATGCTGACTGGTATCAG
>JBDTQY010000020.1:0-3948 GCA_039931955.1 Chloroflexota bacterium | reverse complement strand
GGTCACGATCACGGACGATGCCCTGAAGGCCGCCGCGGACCTGTCCATCCGGTACATCACGGACCGGCATCTGCCGGATAAGGCGATCGACCTGATCGACGAGGCCTCGAGCCGCGTCCGGCTTCGCCACTCGTCGGCGCCGCCTTCATTGCGCGAGGCGCAGCGCGAGCTGGACAAGCTGACCAAGGAGAAGGACGGCGCGATCAACTCGCAGGATTACGAGGCCGCCGCCAAGCTCCGCGAGGACGAGGCCGCGCTTCGCGAGAAGGTCGATACGCTCCGCAGCGAGTGGCAGGCCACGATCGCGGGCGACGCCCCGAAGGTCGACGAGGAAGAGATCGCCCAGGTCGTCGCGATGTGGACCGGCATCCCGGTCACGCGCATCGCCCAGGAGGAGTCCCAGCGGCTGCTCAAGATGGAGGAGGTCCTCCACGGTCGACTGATCGGTCAGGAAGAGGCGATCGAGACGGTCGCCCGGGCCGTCCGTCGCGCCCGCGCGGGCCTCAAGGACCCGAAGCGTCCGATCGGCTCGTTCATCTTCCTCGGCCCCACGGGCGTCGGGAAGACGGAGCTCGCCAAGGCCCTCGCCGAGTTCATGTTCGGCAGCGAGGACGCGCTCATCAAGATCGACATGAGCGAGTTCATGGAGCGCCACAACGTCAGCCGCCTGGTCGGGGCGCCCCCCGGCTATGTCGGCTTCGACGAGGGCGGCCAGCTGACCGAGGCGGTCCGGCGCAAGAACTACGCGGTCGTGCTCCTCGACGAGGTTGAGAAGGCGCACCCGGAGGTCTTCAACATCCTCCTCCAGATCCTCGAGGATGGCCAGCTGACCGACGCCAAGGGCCGCCGCGTCGACTTCCGAAACTGCATCATCATCATGACCTCGAACCTCGGAGCCCGCCAGCTCCAGACCGGCTCATCGCTCGGTTTCAGAGCTGTCGAGGACACGGATCTTGCCCGCGAGCAGAACAGTTACGACATCATGCGCGAGAAGGTCCAGGCGGAACTCAAGAACAACTTCCGGCCGGAGTTCCTCAACAGGATCGACGCGACCGTGGTGTTCCGGTCCCTGACTGTGGACGAGATCCGGCTGATCGTCGACCTCATGCTGAACCGGGTGCGCGATCAACTGCGGGCCCAGCAGATGCAGCTCGAGGTGAGCCAGGCCGCCAAGGACCACCTCATCAAACTTGGCTGGGACCCGACATACGGGGCGCGACCACTCCGCCGAGTGATCCAGAACCAGATCGAGGATGTCCTGGCGGAGCATCTGCTCCTCGGGCGCTACGAGCCGGGCACGACGATCCAGGTGGACCGGATCGACGACGCCGGCCTCGATATCCACGCCGCGGAGCCCAAGACGCCCGTCGAAGTCTCGTAGGACCGCCGTGGCACGGGCTGGCAGTCGCTACGTCTGCCAGAGTTGCGGCGAGGCGTTCCTGCGCTGGGAAGGCCAGTGTCGCAACTGCAGCGCCTGGAACTCACTCGTCGAGACCGTCGTCCGGTTGCCGAGCCGGGCGGAGCGAGCCGCGCCGGTCCGAGCGTCATCGACCTCGGTGGCGATCCCCCTCACGGAGCTCGGGTCCTCGGCCCAGTCTCGTCTGCCGGTAGGGATCGGCGAGTTTGACCGCGTCCTGGGCGGCGGGCTTGTCCCGGGGTCCCTGATCCTGCTCGCCGGCGAACCTGGCGTTGGCAAATCGACCCTCCTGCTCCAGGCCGCGATGGGCATTGCCGCGGGCCACGGGTCGACCGGGCAGGTGCTCTACGTGTCGGGGGAGGAGAGTGCTTCCCAGGTCCGTCTCCGGGCCGAACGTCTCGGGTTTCTTGCCGGCCCGTCGGCCGGCGCGATCGCGGTCCTCGCCGAAAGCGAGGTCGGGCGCATCGCGGAGGTCGCCCGATCGTCGAACCCAGCCCTCGTGATCGTCGATTCGATCCAGACCATGACGGTCGACGAACTCGATGGCCCCGCAGGCAGTGTCGGCCAGGTGCGCGAGTCGGCGCTGCGCTTGATGGATCTCGCGAAGGGCGAGGGCATCGCGGTGATCCTGGTCGGGCACGTCACCAAGGACGGTTCGATTGCCGGCCCGAGGACGCTCGAACACGTCGTGGATGCAGTACTGGAACTCGGGGGTGACCGTTCGGGCGTCCTTCGACTGCTCCGCGCGTCCAAGAACCGGTTCGGTTCGACCGAGGAGATTGGCGTTTTTGAAATCGGGGAGGACGGGCTCGCAGAAGTCGCCGATCCGGCTCGAGCCTTCCTCGTCGAGCATGAAGGCCCGGCCCCGGGTAGCGTCGTTGCGGCGACGATGGAGGGCTCGCGGCCGCTGCTGGTGGAGGTCCAGGCGCTGGTCGCGCCGGCCGGCTATGGGACCGCGGCCCGCAGGGTGTCCGGGCTGGATGCGAACCGCCTGGCCCTGATCGTCGCGGTTCTCGGGAGAAAGGCGGGTTTATCGCTGACCACGCACGACGTCTACGCCAACCTTGCCGGTGGCCTCGAGGTATCCGAGCCGGGTCTGGACCTGCCACTCGCCCTCGCGCTCGCTGGTTCCCTTCGGGACCGCCCGGTGCTTCCTGGTCTGGTCGCGATCGGCGAACTGGGTTTGCTTGGCGAGTTGCGCGCCGTACCGGGCGTCGAGCGGAGGCTTCGCGAGGCTGTCCGCCTCGGCTTCACCGCCGCGATCATCCCGGCGTCAAGCCGGACCGAGCCACCCCGGATCTCCGGCATGACCGTCTACGCTGTAGCCACGATCCGGGATGCGATCCGGATCGCCCTGGGGGCCGAGGAGCCGGAGCGGCCACCCACCAGGCCCCGCGCTCCACGTGTCGACCCTCGGCGCCCCGCGCGGGCGTGATCCGGTGCTAGGCTGACGAACTGTGATCAGATCTGTCCGTATCCTCGGAGCCGCCCTCGGAAGCCTGGTCGGGATTGCCGTCGTGGCAACCGTGCCATCCACCTTCGCCGAGCTCCCCGGCTCGGGCGCGATCGTGGTCGGCTGGCTCGTCGCGTGGGCGGTCGTCGGCTTCTCCATCCTGCCCTACCTGACGACGATCCCGGCCGCCCGCCTCGTTCGCGGTGTCCAGGATATTTCCACGGCCGAATTCGTCACGGCGGTCCTGGGACTGCTGCTGGGTCTGCTGATGGGGCTACTCCTCGGATCACCGCTGTCGGCATTCCCGGCTCCGTTCGGGTTGTGGCTGCCGATCGGCGTGTCCGTGTTCCTGGGCCTCGGCATGGTGGGTCTGACCGTCGCAAAGCGCGAGGACCTCTTGATCGCGGCGGAGGCGATCGGGCTGGTCCGACGCCCGACGGAAGCCGCTGATGGAGCCGCGTCAGGCCCGCACATCCTCGTCGATAGCAGCGCGATCATCGACGGCCGGATCGCCGAGATCGTGGAGTCCGGGTTCCTCTTCGGGACGCTCGTCGTACCGCGCTTCGTCCTGGACGAGGTCCAGAAGATCGCCGACAGTTCCGATACGCTGCGCCGCAATCGCGGGCGCCGTGGCCTCGAGATCCTGACCCGCATGCAGAAGGATTCGCCGACGCCGGTGGTCATTCTCGACGACGATGTT
This sequence comes from Chloroflexota bacterium, assembly GCA_039931955.1. Lineage (GTDB taxonomy): Bacteria > Chloroflexota > Limnocylindria > Limnocylindrales > CSP1-4 > UBA5189. Next base: position 378 of record JBDTQY010000020.1, on the reverse strand, counting down.
CCCGAAGTAGCCGAGGTTGATGCCAAGCTGGTGGCGCTGGCCAAGCGGTTCAGCCGTGCGGTCCTGACCAATGATTTCAATCTGAACCGCGTCGCCGAGCTGCAGGGCGTCCGCATCCTTAACGTCAATTCCCTGGCCAACGCGGTGAAACCGGCGCTCCTCCCTGGCGAAGGACTCAAGATCCGGGTAATTCAGCCCGGGAAGGAGGCCGCACAAGGCGTCGGCTTCCTCGACGACGGGACGATGATCGTGGTCGAGGGCGGGGCTCGCTTCATGGATTCCGAGATCGAGGTCGAGGTGACACGGGTCTTGCAGACCGTCGCCGGGCGCATGGTGTTCGCCCAGCCGCGCCACGACTGACCCGATGGCTCCCGCTGC
>JBDTQY010000019.1:0-6421 GCA_039931955.1 Chloroflexota bacterium | reverse complement strand
AAGTCGCACGGGCGATCGATGCCGAGGTCGAGGCGACAAATGCCGATGCCGATTTGCTGGACAGCATCCTGGAGCGCCAGAACTACCGGTTGGCCCACTGGCGCGCCGCCGGCCAGGACCTCGTCTACCGGCGATTCTTCGACGTCGCCGGACTGATCGGAATTCGCGTCGAAGACCCGATCGTCTTCGCCGATACGCACGCGACCGTCCTGCGCTGGCTCGGCGAGGGCGTGATCGACGGCCTGCGCGTTGACCACCCCGATGGGCTGCGCGACCCGGCTGCCTACTTCCAGGCACTGCGCGGGGCGGCGCCACGGGCGTGGATCGTTGGCGAAAAGATCCTCGAAGGCTACGAAGAGCTGCCCTCCGACTGGCCGATTGACGGGACGACCGGCTACGAGTTCCTGAACCTCGTCGGTGGGCTGTTCCTCGATCCAGCCGCGGAGGCGGCCATGACCGGCGCCTACCAGGCGTTCACGGGGCTCCTGCAGACCCTGCCCGAGATCGCCCGCGAGACGAAACTGGTAGTGCTCCGCGAGAACCTCGGCAGCGAGCTGAACCGCCTGACAGCCCTCCTCCTCGAGATCTGCGAGGGGCACCGACGGAATCGCGACTACACCCGACACGACTGTCACGAGGTGCTGCGCGAAGTGGCGGTCGCCTACCCGCGTTATCGAACGTATGCCCGAGCCGAAGAAGGAGAGATCAGCGCAGCCGACACCGCCACGGTCGCCGCCGCGGTGGGTGACGGCATCGCGGCCAGACCCGAGTTGGACGCGGACCTCTTCCGGTTCGTCGGGGACATCCTGACCCTCCGCATAGGCGGCATCCGGGAATCCGAATTGGCCATGCGCTTCCAGCAACTGACGGGCGCCGTTATGGCAAAGGGAGTGGAGGACACCGCGTTCTACCGGTATCACCGCCTGGTCTCGCTCAACGAGGTCGGCGGCGATCCCGCTCGCTTCGGAGTCACGCCGGCGGCCTTTCATGCCGCCAATCGGTCGCGGCTGGCCGGATCCCCGAACGCGATGCTGACAACGAGCACCCACGACACGAAACGAGCCGAGGATGTTCGGGCCCGACTGCATGTCCTGTCGGAGATCCCCGAAGCGTGGGCCACCGCCGTCGACCGATGGTCGGCGCAGCTGGCGCGATATCGCACCGCCGAGCTGCCCGACCGGAACGCCCAGTATCTGCTGTACCAGACGCTCGTCGGAACGTGGCCCATCGAGGCTCCTCGCCTGTCGCCCTATCTGGTCAAGGCCGCGCGCGAGGGCCAGGTCCACACCTCCTGGGCTGCACCGGACCAGGCGTACGAGACTGCGCTGACCTCCTTCGCGGAGGCGGCCCTCGCCGACGGCGGGTTCCGCGAAGATCTCGAGGCCTTCATGCGACCCATCGTCGAAGCCGGGCGGATCAATTCGATCTCCCAGACGATCCTCAAGTTGACCTCACCGGGCGTGCCGGATATCTACCAGGGGACCGATCTGTGGGACCTGAGTCTCGTCGATCCGGACAATCGTCGTGCCGTCGACTTCGAGCGACGTTCGTGGATCCTCGACCAGATGCAGGGCCTCGCCTTGGGGGCCGTGATGCGTGAGATGGACGAGGGCTGGCCGAAGTTGTGGGCCATCCATCGAACCCTGGGGCTTCGCGCCGTACTGCCCGCGGCGTTCGGTGCGGCGGGGACCTACGAGCCGCTGCGGCCCGCGGGTCTCCATCGGGACCGCGTGGTCGGGTTCCTTCGCGACGACCGGGTGGCGGTGATCGTTCCACGCCTTACCCTCGGCCTGAGGGGACGCACCTGGGGCGACGCTTCCGCCTGGGGAGACACGAGCCTGGCACTGCCCGCGGGACGGTGGGCCGACGTCCTGGCCGGCGACCCGGTGAGCGGTATGGCCAGCGGAATCGGAACGAGCCCGGCCCTCGCCGGTGGGCAGACCAGGATCTCCCAACTGTTTGCGTCGTTCCCGGGGGCTGTCCTGGTCCGCACGGCAGACGACGCCGGAGGCCAGGCGCTGCCGAGTTCGGCGACGTGACCCGGGGCGACGTGACCCGGGGGGACGTAACCCGGGGCGACGTGACGCGGGACAGCCTGACCAGCGATTACTTGACCCGCGACGACGCGTCCCACGCCGTTCCGGTCCGGCTCAGGGTCTGGGCCCCTCGGGCTTCGTCCGTGGACCTCATCCTGGAGAACGACCAGGGACCGACTGCGCCGAGGGCGCTGCAGGCCGAGGCGGGTGGCTGGTGGTCCGGTGGGTGGGACGACGTCGGCCCGGGCACGGACTACCGATTCTCCCTCGACGGTGGGCCAGCCTTCCCGGATCCTCGCTCACCGTGGCAGCCGGTGGGCGTGCACGGCCCCTCGCGGATCGTCGATCACGAGTCCTTTGCCTGGACCGACGCGGCCTGGCAGCCGACGCCTCTCGGACAGGCAGTGATCTACGAGGTGCATGTCGGGACGTTCAGTCCGGAGGGCACGTTCGATGGCGTTGCGGCACGCCTGGACCACCTCGTCGATCTCGGCGTCACGCATGTCGAGCTCATGCCGGTCAACGCGTTTCCGGGTCGACACGGCTGGGGCTACGACGGCGTCGCGCTCTTCGCCGTCCACGAACCCTACGGCGGCCCGGAGGGCCTGAAGCGGCTCGTGGATGCCTGCCACGCTCGCGGGCTGGCGGTCCTGCTGGACGTGGTCTACAACCACTTCGGGCCGGACGGGAACTACACGGGCGCGTACGGTCCATACCAGACGGACCGCTACCGGACGCCCTGGGGCGCGGCCATCAACCTGGACGGCCCGGGCAGCGACGAGGTCCGACGCTTCGTCTTCGACAACGCCCTCGGGTGGCTCGCCAACTTTCACTTCGATGGCCTGCGTATCGATGCCGTCCATGCCTTTGTCGATACCTCGGCGCGGCACCTACTCGAGGAGCTCGCCAACGAGGTCAGATCGCTCTCAGCGGCGCTCGGCCGTGAATTGGTCCTGATAGCCGAGAGCGACCTCAACGACCCCCGCCTCGTCCAGTCGCCCGAAGTTGGCGGCTACGGACTGGATGCGACCTGGAGTGACGACCTCCACCACGCCATCCACGTCGCACTGACCGGCGAGCGACTTGGCTACTACGAGGACTTTGTGGGGCTGCCGGATCTCGAGCGGGCCATGCGGGACATCTACGTCTATGCCGGTCGGCACTCCGCACATCGTGACCGGCGGCACGGCCGGACGCCCGAGGGACTGCAGCCCGGGCAATTCGTCGGCTTCTCACAGAACCACGACCAGGTCGGAAACCGGGCCGCCGGCGAGCGGCTGGCACACCTGACCGGCAACGCGGCAGCGCGCGTCGCGGCCGTACTCGTGCTCGCGGGCCCATTCGTTCCTCTTCTCTTCCAGGGCGAGGAGTGGGCCGCCGCGACGCCGTTTCAGTATATGACCGATCACCAGGACCCGGAACTCGCCCGCCTGGTCAGCGAGGGGCGACGGAGCGAATTCGCGGCCTTCGGGTGGGCGCCGGATCGGGTCCCTGACCCGCAGGACCCGGCGACTCTGGAGCGCTCACGACTGGACTGGTCCGAACTGACGTGCGAGCCCCACGCCGGGATGCTGGATTGGTATCGCCAGTTGATCGACCTTCGGCGGTCGATTCCAGACCTCTCGGACGGCTTGCGGCCGGCCGTGCACGTCGATGCGGAAGGTGCCTGGCTGCGCCTGGATCGAGGCGTCGTCTCCGTCCTGGCCAACCTCGGGTCCGCTTCGGTCACGATCCCGTTTCCGGAAGAGCGCGGCGCCGTCAGCTGGCGGGTCGCGGCCGCGTCAGCCGACGGTATTGCGTCCGCGGGCAGCGGCCTCCGCATGCCGGCGATGTCGGCCGCCATCGTCCTTGCCGAGCCGGTCGTCAGGGCCTCTGACGTTTGACACCCTGGACGGGTCTGGCCTACGGTCAGAGGGCTCGCCGGCCCATACACGGACTCCCGGGCCGCGACGCGTCAGCGCTCCGCGAGATCGATCCAAAGGAGAACGTATCTCTCGTCTTCCGCGCGTGAAAACCGCCACCGCACCGACCTCGGCCGCCGCGACCGGGGCCGCTTCCGGGGCCGCTTCCGGGGCCCCGGCATACCCGGCGGACGGACGCCGCCGGGCGATCATCGAGACGATCTCGCCTGCGGTCGATGGGGGTCGCTTTCCCGCCAAGCGCGTGGTCGGAGATACCGTCGTCGTGGAGGCCGATGCGTTCGCCGACGGGCATGACGTGGTCTTGGTTCGGCTCCTCCATCGGCCACCAGGCGCGGCCGCCTGGACCGAGGTTCCAATGGAGCCGCTCGGCAACGATCGCTGGCGTGCTGCCTTTGTTGCTGAAACCATCGGTCGGCATGCCTATGCGGTGGCCGCCTGGACGGACGCCTGGGCCACCTGGCGACAGGACCTGCGCACGCGAATCGATGCGGGACAGGATGTCTCCGTCGATCTTCTGATCGGGGCTGCCCTCGTCGCCGGAGCGAAGGGGCGAGCGGGCGCAGCCGGAGCGACCGTCGAGGCTGCAGCTCTCGCGGGCTGGAGTGCCGAGATCGGGGCAGGCGCTTCGACGGTCGTTCGTGCCGATCGCGCCCTGGACGAGGCGCTGGATGCGCTGATGACTCGCCATGCCGACCGCGGGCATCAGACGATCCACGAGCCGGCGTTCGACCTGATCGTGGAGCCGAAACGGGTACGCTTCTCGACCTGGTATGAACTGTTCCCCCGATCCGCGTCCCCCGATCCCGAGCGCCACGGCACCCTTCTTGACGTGATCCGTCGCCTGCCATACATCGCCGATCTGGGCTTCGACGTCCTCTACCTGCCACCGATCCATCCGATCGGGACGAGCTTTCGCAAGGGGCCCAACAACGTCACGGAGGCCGCGCCAGCGGACCCTGGCGTCCCGTGGGCGATCGGATCTCCTGATGGCGGGCACGAGGCCATCCACCCACAGCTCGGAACGCTCGAGGATCTGCGCGCCCTGGTCGCAGCCGCGGACGCCAGGGGCATTGCCGTCGCGCTGGACATCGCCTTCCAGGTCTCACCCGACCACCCGGCGGTGATCAGCCACCCGACGTGGTTCCGCCAGCGGCCCGACGGGACCGTCCAATACGCCGAGAACCCGCCGAAGAAATATCAGGACATCTATCCGTTCGACTTCGAGTCGGAGGACTGGCGCGGGCTGTGGACCTACCTCGAGGAGGTCTTCCGGCACTGGATCGAACAGGGCATCCGGGTCTTCCGGGTGGACAACCCGCATACCAAGGCCTTCCCGTTCTGGGAGTGGGTGATTGCCCGGATCAAGGGCGACCATCCGGACATCCTATTCCTGGCCGAGGCGTTCACGCGCCCACGCGTCATGTATCGCCTGGCCAAGGTTGGCTTCAACCAGTCCTACACCTACTTCACGTGGCGCACGAGCAAGCGCGAACTCACGGAGTACTTCACCGAGCTGTCACGGCCGCCCGTGTCCGACTTCTTCGGGCCTTGCGTGTGGCCTAATACGCCGGACATCCTTCATGCCAGCCTCCAGGGGGGCGGACGGGCAATGTTCCAGGCGCGCTACATCCTGGCGGCAACCCTTGCCTCGAGCATCGGCATCTACGGACCGGCTTACGAGCTGGGCGAACACACCCCTCGGGAACCGGGCAGCGAAGAGTATTTCGACTCGGAGAAGTACCAGCAGCGCACCTGGAAGCTCGACGAGCCGACCAGCATCGCTCCGCTGATCCGGCAGATGAACCGCATTCGTCGAGAGCATCGCGCGCTGCAGTCTCATGGCAATTTGACCTTCCACCCCATCGACGACGACCAGCTGATCGCGTACTCGAAGCGGACCGAGGATCGGTCGGACCGGGTCCTTACGATCGTCAACCTTGCACCCAACGAGGTTCGGCGAGGGACGCTCGAGCTCAACACGGCTGACCTCTGGCTCGACCCGGCGCGCCCGATGCAGGTCGAGGACCTGGTCAGCGGCAAGCTCGAAACGTGGGAGGGCAGCCGCATCGAGATCGAGATCGACCCGGCCATCCTGCCGGCCCGCGTATTCCACCTGCGGGCGCAGGTCTGATGGCGACGAAGGGGCGCCCGGGGACGAAGATGGGCCGGGCAGCGGCGGGCCGGGCAGCGGCGGGCCGGGCAGCGGCTTCGAGCCCGTCGCGATCCCGGGCTGAAGCAAGCCAGGTCATCGGTGACGAGGCCCTCTGGTACAAGGATGCGGTCATCTACGAGGTGCCCGTACGTGCCTATCGTGACGGCAACCGGGACGGGATCGGCGATTTCCGTGGCCTGATCGAGAAGCTGGACTATATCCGCGACCTTGGCGTCACGGCGATCTGGCTCCTGCCCTTCTATCCGAGTCCGCTCCGCGACGACGGCTACGACATCGCCGACTTCACCGCC
>JBDTQY010000018.1:0-9031 GCA_039931955.1 Chloroflexota bacterium | reverse complement strand
GCGGGTCGGTCGGCGTGGACATCGTTTCGCTGCGAGACGCCCGTCGCGCGCTGACCCAGGCGCTGTCAGAGGGTCGGGTCGTCGGCATGGTCGCGGATCGCAACGTGGCCGGCGGAACGGTCGACGTTCCGTTCTTCGGTGCCACCGCTCCCTTGCCCATGGGGCCGGGATTGCTGGCCCTGGACCAGGGCCTGCCGATCTGGGTGGCAGCCGTGCGCCGGGCGCCCGGGGGCCGTTATCGAGGGCAGCTGCGCCGGGTGGAGATGCCCTCGGAGGGGCTCCGTCGAGCCCGCCTGACCGCCGCGATGACCCGCGTTGCCGAAGCGATGGAGGCCTCCATAGCCGCGGCGCCGGAACAGTGGTGGTCCGTCTTCTCGCCGATCTGGCCGGACCTTGATCCCGAGGCGCGGGCGGGTACCGGGCGACTCGAGGCGGAGCGGGCCCGGTGACGATCCGCCTGGGTCGCGCAGACCTCCACATCCACACGCTTGCCTCGGACGGCACGGCCGGCGCCATCGAGATCATTGAACACGTCGAAAGCCAGACCGAGCTGGACGTGATCGCCATCACCGACCACGAACGAATCGACGCCGCGCGGGCCGCCCGAATCGTCGCCATCGATCGCGGCTACCGGGTCGAGGTCATCGTTGGCGAGGAGATCACGACGTTGGGCGGTCATCTCCTGGCACTCTGGGTTGATGAGCCGATCCGGCCGTTTCGCTCACTCCGGAACACGATCGCTGCCATCCACGACCAGGGCGGAATGGCGATCCCTGCTCATCCGCTGGTGCCCTATCCCCTCTGCGCCCAGGGCTTCGTCCTGCGCCGACTGCTTGCCGATGACCGGCACTTCTGGCCTGATGCGCTCGAGGCATTCAATCCCACGGCGCTCGGGCGACCCGGGCATCCGCGTGTCGGGCGATTTGCCGACCAATTCGGCCTGGCCCGCGTCGGTAGTTCGGACGCCCATGCCCTCGAGGCGATCGGGGCCGGGCACACGACCTTCCCCGGCCGGACGGCGGCGGACCTGCGGGCGGCCATCGAGACACGGACGACCCACGAGCACGGAGTCTTCCACGGCACCACGGACCAACTGGGCATCTTCCAGGCACAGCTGCGCAAGTACGGCCGCGACGCGAGGGCCAACCTTGGCGGGCGCATCCGGCGGGACGGATCCGGCCGCGATCTCGGCTACCCGGCTGGACTTGGCACCGGCGCTGACGAGGCGACCGGGTCCGGGAATGCAGGACGACAGCGATGAAGATCGGTCTGGTCACACCGTATGTCTACCCACTCCCGGGTGGCGTTAACCAGCATGTCCGGTACCTCTACGAGAACCTCCGCCTCCGGGGCCATGACGTCAGGATCATCACCAGCTCGCACGGCCTCCAGCGGGCATCCCAGGGAGACGTGATCCGGATCGGCAAGGGGTTCTCGATGCCCGCCAACGGCTCGATGGGGACCATCACCCTCTCGCCTCGCTACGTCTCCCAGGTCCGCGCCATGCTGGAGCGCGAGTCATTCGACCTGCTCCACTTCCATGAGCCCTTCGTGCCGTTCCTGTCGCTGATCCTCCTGCGCCTGTCCACCAGCGTGAACGTGGCAACGTTCCACGCCTACGGCGGCTTCTCGCCGGCCTACGAATTCGGGTCCAAGGTCATGGGCTCGTATGCCGATCGTCTGCATGGACGGATCGCGGTTTCGGCAGCGGCGCGACATTTCATCGACCGTTTCTTCCCGGGCGATTACAAGGTCATCCCGAACGGCGTGGACATCGCCCGTTTCCGGCGTGCCGTCCCGATCGCGCGGTGGCAGGACGGGACCCGCAACGTCCTCTTCGTCGGCCGGTTCGAATCCCGCAAGGGGCTGCTCGAGCTGCTTCGCGCCTACCGGATTCTTCGCAAGATCGGCAGCCCGTGTCGCCTGTTGATTGTTGGCGGGGGGCCGCAGGAGCGAGAGGCCCGACGCTATGTCATGACGCGCGGCATGGGCGGGGTGGAGTTTCTTGGGCGCGTTTCGGACGAGGAGCGCGACGCGCTCTTCAAGACGGCCGATGTCTACGTCTCGCCAGCGACCGGGCGCGAATCGTTCGGGATCGTGCTCCTCGAGGCGATGGCAGCAGGCACGTCGATCGTGTGCAGTGACATTCATGGATACAAGGGCGTGGTGCGTCGGGATCGCGATGCACTCCTGGTACCGCCGCGTGATCCAAAGGCCCTGGCAGTGGCGATCGGGCGTCTCGTCAATGATGACGAGCTGCGGGCTCGAATGACCGCCTCGGGGCTGGAGCGGGCGAATGAGTTCTCCTGGGAGCGGGTCACCGGGAAGGTTGAGGACTACTACGGCTTCGTGATCCGGCGGTTGGCCGCACAGGGCGCGCTCCCGGCGGGCTTCCACGCAGAGGTGCCCACGCAGGTGCGTGTGCCGGCATCGGCGGACGGCGGGAGCGGCGGGGCTGGAGATGCCGGCGGAGTGTCGCCCCGAGCCTGATCCGCATACCTTCGCCCGGGGCGGGGATCAGTCGGTTTCGACCATCAGTCCGTTTCGACCATCAGCCGGTTTCGTCCGCGTCGTCACCTGCGAGCGGGATCGGATGGAGAGCCTCGGGGCCATCGTCCGGGCCTTGATCGTCCGGACCCTGATCGGCCGCTGACGGGGGTTCGCCGATCCCGGCCGACAGCCCATCGTCCACCAGCGCGAGTCGCCACACCCAGACTGCGTAGCCGACCATGAGGACGACGCCCGTCAGGGCGGCCAGGAGCAGCGCGGACTGCAGGCTGAACAGATCTGGACCGGGGCCGCTGCGGTCCACCGTGCTCACCGGGAACTGGAACGGATACACGTAGGTGGGCAAGAAGCCCTGGTACGAATTCGACAGTGCCTGCGGCAGCGGGAGCGCCGACAGGTTCGGATACCAGAGGATGAACCAGGCCCCCATGGCGACAAGCAGGCCGGCCACGAATCGGCGAGCGTCTCGAGCCGTTGCCACGAATGCCGCCAGCGGCAGCAGGGCGATGGTCACGATCAGGGCAATTGGCTCAACCGGAATGTTCGTGGAGGTCAGGATCGGAGTGTCGTCGAAGAACGCAGCGGCCACCACGAATCCGAGGCTGATCCCGACCGCCGCCAGCGCCGCGTTCCGCAGGCGGGTCGCGAAGGGCGCTCCTTCGCCATCCTCGTCGTCGGCGAATGACAGGAGTGCCCGGACCAGGAGCAGCACGCCCACGCCGACCACGATGGCAATGGCCGCGGCGCGGCCGCTCAGGAGGAAGTCCGGGATCAGGGTGGGGCAGGCCTGCGAACCGGGGTTGACCGAATCGACCCGCACCAGGCTGCACAGGGGCCGATGGAATAGCCAGAGCATGGTTGGTGCCAGGACTGCACCGGCCCCGGCGACGCGTGCCAGCAGCCACGTCCTTCGAGATGCCCCGTGCCAAAGCTCGGCGAGGAAGTAGGCGAGGGCCAGCAAGACGAACGGCAGGCTCGTGTAGTAGTGGTACTGGAAGGCGGCGCGATCGATGCGCGACCAGCCAAGCCACTGGCAGGCCAGGCCGATGACCACGAGTGCGAGGGCCGCATTGCGGCGGGCGAAGGCCTGCCACGCTGCGAACGCGACGGCCGGAACCGCCAGCCACCACGCCACGAGGTTCCCGGAGTCATAGATCGCGCCGGCCGTCCCGCCGGCGAAGCCTTCCTGGTAGAACCAGACGGGCTTGAAGTCGAAGGGCCAGGCCCACCAGGGCGATGACGCCGCGTGCGGCGAGCTCAGGTTGTTGTGATAGCGGTACATCTGCCCGGTCAGATCTGCGAGCGTCTGGCCCTCGTGGCCGGCCGGCCACCCAGTCACGATCTGGTGATCGGCGATGAAGGCCCACGGAACGTACGAGGCCACGTACAGGGCGACGGGGATGACCACCAGGCAGACGACCGCCCAGACCACAGGCAGTCCGAATGCCGCCCCGGGCCGCAGCCACCCCTCTGGCGCGGCGGCCGGCGCGGTGAGCAGGCCGACCGGATCATCGAGCGTCGGGCCCTGGGCGCGCGGCCCGAACCCCCAGCGACCGACGAGCGCCACGAGGACGTACAGGAGGACGCTCAGGAGGACCAGGGCAAATGCCATCTCCTGGGCCGTGAATGCAATTGGCCCGAGCACGACCTGTCGCTCGGCGCGGCCAGCAAGCAGCGCGAGGCCGAACAGGACAACGCCGAGGGCAGCGGGGCCCCGGACCAGCAGTCGCTCCTCTTCGTCGGTCCAGGCGATGGGGTGGAGGACATTGGCAGCGGTCGCGGCAAGCGTCAGCCCCACCATGATGGCCATGAAGAGGTAGTTGCCGCCGCTCTGGCCCGCAGGCACGGACAGGCCCATGTAGCCGAGCACGGACGTGGCCCCGATCAGTCCGCCGATCAGGATGATGCGGCCGAGAGCGCTCCGAGCGAGGACCAGGATCCCGAGGGCGCCGATGGCGTAGACGGCCACCCATTTCGCCGCGAGGGCGAGGCCGAGCGAGACACCGATGAGCGGCATGACCAGCCAGAACGCCAGCCAGCGCCACCGGGAGGATCCAGATCGCCAGATCGTGGCGAAGAGCAGGTAGGCGGCCACGATCCCCAGGCCGACGTAAGCGTCATTCATGCCGATCCTGCTCTGCGCGAAGAGCATGCCGTCCACGACCGTGAAGAAGGCGACCAGGACGGCAACCTCGCGCCGCCGGAACAGGATCCTGGCCAGCAGGTACAGCAGGAGGGCCATGGCAACGCCGGCGAGGACGCCGGGCAACCGCCAGGCAAAGGCGTGGTGTCCGACATCGACCGTCGCAACGGCTCCGGTGGCATCGAACGCCAGGAGTTGCTCGCGGTCAGACGACGGGTAGCGCTGGTTGGCGTCCAGGGCCAGGGCAATCGGCGAGAACGGCAACGCCGCGTCGGCGTAGACGGCGTTCGAGTGGGGCTCGATGACGTAGACAGTCGGCCCGCCGGTCTCCGGGTTGGTCCCCGCGACATGCACCATCTGCGTCGCCAGGTCGTAGCCGACCCAGCCCGCCGCGTCCCCGGGCAGCACGATCGTGGACTCAAGCGTCGGTCCGCTGGAGGCATCCGAACCGCTCGTGATGCCCGGCGCCGTGACGATCGCGACCTTGGGCCCCTCCGGGGTCTGGATCGAGACGTACAGCCGGTCCTTGTCGAGGTTCGTGGCCAACGCCATCCCCCCGGCGGGTCCGGCCAGGGTCACGGTCGTGGTGATGGTCGCAGTCGTCGTGTCGAGGAACGCGACTCCGTCCGGTGTCGCCAGGGCGACGGACCCCGTTCCGGCGTTGGCGAGGGCTTCCACCTCGCCCACGGGCGCGCGACCGGCCTCGGCCGCTGATTCCGCATCGAGAACGACGGCCACCCACGCGAGTCCATCGGCCGGAGCGAGAGTCTCGTCGCCGGCGAGCCGTGGAATGACCGCCACCACGATCCCGCCATCCGGGGTCACCTCGAGGTGCGTGACGGGTCCCGTCAGGCGCGTGAAGGGCGTCGCCACCGGCGGCGTGGGCGGCGGCGCTCCCGCAAGCCGCGCGGCGTCGAGGACCGTCGTGTCAATGGCCAGGATCCGGCCATCGGCGGTGCCCACGAGCAGGCGGTGCCGGACGGCATCGAGGGTCAGGGCTGTCGATCCCGGAACCGCAACGGTGGCGACGAGTTCGCGGGTCCGCAGATCGTAGGCGCGCACCTCGTCATGGCTGGTCAACCACAGCCGATCGCCGGAATCGTGAGCAGCCGTACTTGACTCATCCCAGCGGGGTTCCACCACGGCCTCGCCGACCGGTATGCCGAGGTCGCTGGTTGCGTTGGTTCGATCATCCCCCCAGGCGACGATCCCGCCGGCCATGGCGTACTTGGCGAGATGCGGGTGCGTCCATTCGTAGATGTCGTGGGAGATGCCGTACCGCCAGTACTGCAGGAACTCGATCGCGGTCCGGGGGTGGTAGACCTCGTCGAAGTGCATCTGGTACGGCTCGGCCAACCGCCAGACCCGAACCGTCAGCAGGCTCACCGCCAGGACCGCGATCATCCACAGATCGAGGCGATCGAGTCGCCCGCCACGCTCCCCGACGAGATCGCGGCTCCGGTCGCGGCGGATCGGGAGTTCGTTGAGGCGATGGGTGAGCCAGCCGAAGAGGCCGAGTTCGCCGGAGGATGGGCGCTCATTCCAGGCCGGAAGGTGCTCGAGCTGGCTCGGCCGCGATGACCGTGGGGCCAATTCGGACTCGGCGATCGCTGGGTCGCCTTCACCGGCGAGGGCGCGTGGATCGCCATCGCCACCGGCATCGGAGTTCAGGCCGGCGCCGAGCGCGGAAACGCCCAGCCCGTCAGATTCGGGCGCTGGACTCAACTCCGGCTCGGGCACGTGGCCGGGCTTGGCTTCCGGATCCGGACCAGCAATCTCAGCCCCCAGCCGCCGCGACGCAGACGCCCGCAATTCGGAGAAGGCGAAGATGAACACGACCGCCTGGGTGATCGCCGCGACCGCCACCACCGGGAAGCTCCCCAGGTTCCGACCAGTCCCCAGCCAGTCAGTGATGCTCGGGTTGTTCGGGTAGAGGGTCGTCAGGACGAAATACATGTTGGCCATTGTTGCCAGCCCGGATGCCACGTAGGCGATCGCCCACCTCGGGGACACCGCGGCGAGCATGGCCCCGAGCGCGACCAGCGGGAAGAGGTACCGCTCGTGAACGCGGGTCGGCAGGACGAAGAACGCCAGGGCAAGGACGACCAGGCCCACCAGCATGGTCCGGCGGTCCGGCCGTCGTGCCACGAGCAGCGTCGCGATTGCGAAGAACCCGAGCGTCAGGACCGTACCCACGACGACCGCGGGGATGGGACCGAACGAGAATGCACGACCACAGGCGGGCGTCAGCATGTCGCAGACCCAGGCCGAGTTGCTTGCCACGCCGCTGCCGTCGAAGGTCACCAGGGCCCACGGATTCCAGGCGTTGACCGACAGGTATGGGTAGCCACCGGCTGTCTTGAAGATCTGCTCCACGAGGCCGTAAAAGGACAGCCCGAACGGCCAGGCCAGGGCAAGAGCCGTGATCAGCCCGACGGCTCCGGTCGTCACGATCCGGATGGGCCCGCGCGTCCGCCGCTCCCAACCCATGGTGGAGTCGAGCGGGCCTGGTGCCTCCTCGTCTCCGAAGCCTCCCGCCGGCCATAGTGCGCGGCGAATCGTGACGGCCGCGACGATCGGAATCAGGATTCCGAGCTGCGGCTTGACGAGCGCCCCCATGACCGTGAACACCGCAGATCGCTCGGGGCGGTCCCGCCACAGTTCTCGCAGGCCGAGGAGCATGAAGACCAGGCCGAACGAGTCCACCTGGCCCCAGACGACACTGTCGAACCAGGTGATCGGATTGACAACGATGATCACGGCGGCGAGTCGAGCCGCGCGCCTGCTGGCACCGAGCTCAAGGGTCATGGACCAGGCGAGATAGGCGAGCGCCAGGTCCGCCAGAATCGGCGGAATCTTGATCAGATCACCGACGCCACCGGCCACCTGGCCAACCAGTCCCACAGCCCACAGGACGTACAGGTAGCCCGGCGTGTAGTCGTGAAAGAAGTCACGGGCGTAGAAGCCGCCGGGCCCGTCACTGGCGAGGTTGGACGCCCAGTACTGGAACGCGCTGATGTCGTTCGCGAACCCGGAACCGGGCAGGAGGTATGCGATGATGACGCGGAAGATGAGTCCCAGCGCGAGGAGGATCAGGATGCTTCGCATGTCGTCCCGCGTGCCGACTCGCGCTGCGTTCCCGTCCCGCACGGGCTCACCCGACACGGGGCCAGTCAACCGGATCGGCCTCCTGCTCGAGCGATGAGGTGGAGGGCAGCGTAGCACAGGGTTCTGCCTCGACTGGCACGGCCCAACCGGGTCGTCACTGGCTGGATCTCCTCCCCGCTGGGCTGATCGCCGGCGTCCTCGTCCTCGTCGCAATGGCGGCCTACTGGCTGCCGGGATCCGTTCGCTACTACAACCACTTCGTGTGGCAGGCGATGGCGTTTCTTGAGGGCCGGGCGGATATCGCCTGGCCGGTTCCCGGGAACGATTTCTTCCAGGACTTCTTTCCCGTCCTGGACTCCGTAGGCAGTCGGACGGGATTCGGGCTCCTCCCGTTCCCTCCGCTGCCAGCGATCGTACTCATGCCGTTCGTGGCCATCTTCGGCCTGGCCACCGACCAGCGCGCTGTCTCGGTTCTCCTTGGCGCCGTCGACGTCGGGATCTGCTGGTGGGCCCTGGGGCGTCTCCCGATCGGCCGCCCGGTCCGTCTCGGGACGACGGTCTTCTTCGCCTTTGGGACGGTCTTCTGGTATGCGGCGGAGCTCGGGACCACGTGGTTCTTGGCGCATGTCGTGGCCGTCGGCATGGCGCTCCTGGCCATCGGAATCGCGCTTGGCGGCGATCGAGGTCTGGCCCGCGATCTCGAAGGTGGTGGGCCGACGGCGGACACCGAGTCGGCCCGAGCTGAAACGCTGCAGCTCCGCCTCGGCGACGCGGCGCTGGCCATGGTCGATGACATTAGGGCAGGTCTGCGAAACCCGCTAGCCCTACTGGATCGCCGCCAGTTCGTGGCCGGGCTGTTCTTCGGCCTGGCCTGCACCGCGCGCCTGACGATCCTGTTCGGTGCGCCCTTCTTCGTGTTCGTCGGGAGCGGGGGCAGCGCAGCTCGACGGGCCGTCTCTGCCGGGCTCGGGGCGGCCATTCCGATCGGCCTCCTGCTCGCCTACAACCTGGCGACAACGGGCCATCTGTTCCACCCCGGCTACGAGTACCTCTACCGCATTGAGGCGTACGGCTACCCCGCCCTGGGGTATCACCCGGAATGGAGCATCGAGGACCTTCGCTACATCCCCCAGAACCTGGGGGTCATGTTCGCGTCCCTCCCATCGTTCTTCCCGGACCGGATGCCGGGTGCGTTCGGGCCTGGCGGTCCGTTGTGTGTGGAGCCGGACGCGGTCCGGGGCCTGTTCGACGCGACCTGCCCGATCGCCGTTC
>JBDTQY010000017.1:0-1992 GCA_039931955.1 Chloroflexota bacterium | reverse complement strand
CCAGCGGCTACAAGGACCACATCGTCGTATGCGGCTGGAACGCAACCGCACGGGACCTGATCGAGGAACTCAAGGGGGACGAGTACCGGGCAAAGGTCGTCGTCCTCGCGGAGGAGGAGAAGAACCCGGCCGGGGACGGCGTGTACTTCGTCCATGGTGATACGACCGACGCAGCGGATCTCAGACGCGCAGGCATCGAGGACGCGGCGGCGGCCCTGATCTTCCCCTCCGCCCCGACGAATGAGGCGGACATGCACTCGATCCTGACCGTCATGGCCATAGAGTCGGTGGCTCCGCAGGTTCGCACCGTCGCCGAGATCATCAACCCGCGTCACGTGGAGCACTTCGAGCGGGCCCACGTCGACGAGGTCCTGGTGACGTCGCGGCTCGCGTCGCGTCTGCTCGCGCGGTCCGCGCTCTATCCGGGCCTCACGGCACTGGTCACGGACATCGTTTCCGGCGGCGAAGGTTCCGAGCTGTATCGGGTGGAACTTCCGTCCTCGTACCTCGGCCTAACGATCGACGAGGTCAGCAGCCGGTTGCGCCAGGATCACCGAGCCACACTGCTCGCGGTCAGCCGCGGGGTTCAGACCTTCGTGAACCCGCCTGCCGACTTCCGCGTGGTGGACGACGACGATCTGCTGGTGGTCGCCGAGTCGCTCGGATCGCTGGAGCCACTCCGGCCCAATCGGGCCATGGCCCTCCCGGGCCAGCCTCGGGGGGGAGCCTCCGGACGACAGGAGGGGGAGCCGGCCTGAACCTGGGCGCGTAAGGCGAGCGCGGCGGAGCGTCCTGCGGCGGAGCGTCCCGCGGCAAGCGCAGCGGGCTCGAGAAGCGCCTCCGTCGCGGGGGAGCGCGCCTCAGGCGCGTGGGGCAGGAATCTCGCCCTCGGGTTGCGTAACATCCACCACCTCGGCGGCGAGGGCGGCCACCAGGTCCGTTGCCGACAGGTGGATGTTGATCCCGAATCCGCCGCCGCCGATGGACACGACGGGCTCGGCGAGGATCGCGGCATCGGCGATGACAGGCCACGGCCGGGATGAGCCGAATGGCGTGATCGTGTATCGGACGTAGCCGGTGACCGCCTGCGCCTCGTCGGCATCGGGCAGAGACATCCGGGTTATGCCGAGATGGGCCCGCAGTTTCGGCCAGTCGAAGCGGCGGCCGGCCGGTACGAGCACGAACAGATAGTCGTCCTCGCCTCGACGGACGACGATCGCCCGCAGCAACGCCCGGAGGGGGATGCCCTGCCGCTCAGCGGCTTCCTCCGCCGACCTCGCGGGCTCGATGCGGACGATTCGATGCGGAATGCGGAGGCCCGCGACCGCCAGCGTCGCGGCCGTTTCGGCGGGCGACGAGGCTCCGGCGGTGGCGCCAGGCAGTTCGTTCGAAGGCATTTCGGCAGCCTATCAGGCGGCCGGACAGCCAGGCCGCTGGGCGACTCGAGCGGGTGTTGCCAACCTTCTGAGGCCAATCGGTGCGCCGAGGCACCACAAATCGACTTGTCGGGCCCCCGAAACGCGTCCTGCGGTTGCCGGGCGTCGCGCCCCTGACTATCCTTGGGACACGTTGGTCCCCGCCTCCAAGATCCGCGTCCTGACGCGCGGAGGTGGTGCCCGAATTTTCGCAACCCTGCACCGCGGTCGTGAGGTGGAGACTCACCGACCGGCAGAGTCATCGGCAACGAGCGCCGACGTGCCGCAGTTTGCTGTCGCCCCGGCGCACCCACGGAACGTTCCTAAGCCCAAGGAGATCCCGTTGAGGAAGCTATTCACCCTCCTGAGCAGCGCCGCGCTGCTCTTCAGCATGGCTGGCACCGCGCTGGCGGCCGCCCCCGCCAGCAACGGCGCGGCCCGCGGCGCGCAGGACGCGCCCAAGGTCGACAACCTGACGAGCCCCATGGCAGAGAAGCAGGGCGCCCTCAAGCAGGCTGCGCTCGAGAAGGTCATGAGCGGCACCGCCAAGGCGACCGGCAAGAACAAGGTCGTCAAG
>JBDTQY010000016.1:0-1846 GCA_039931955.1 Chloroflexota bacterium | reverse complement strand
ATGGAGGTACACGCCGACCTGGGCCGCGGCTCCCGGTGTCACGCCCTGGGCGAGCAGCCCTCCGATGACTCCGGCCAGCACGTCACCGGTTCCACCGGTCGCAAGACCAGGGTTCTCGAACGGAGCGGTCGCGAGGGTCCCGTCCGGGTCGGCGATGACCGTTCGGGCGCCTTTCAGGACCACGACCTGCCCCCATCGAACGGCAGCGTCGCGCGCCGCAGAAGCCCGGTCGGCGTCGCTGTCAACGAGATCTCCGTCATCGTCCGGATCCAGCCCGGCACCGGCCCGGAGGCGAGCGAACTCCCCCGGGTGCGGCGTCAGCACCGCTGGACGGGTGGCAGCGGTCCACCACTCCCCCAGCGTCGCCATCGAACGAAGCGCCTCGGCATCGAGGACGATCGGCGTCGGGGACGACTCTCCCGCTGCGCCCAGGAGCCGGCGCACGAGCTCGGTCGTCGCCAAGCCGGGCCGAAGTCCGGGGCCGAGGACGATGGCGTCGTGCTCGTGGTCAAGAATCCGCGCCAGGGCTGGTTCGGGGTCGAGTTCCTCGACATCGTCCTCGGGCAGGGACATGGTCGTCGCCTCGACCACCTTCGCCGCGAAGAGCGGCTGGAGTGTCTCGGGAACTGCCAGCGTGACGAGTCCGGCGCCGGCCCTTCCGGCCGCCCGACAGACGAGGAGGGCGGCTCCGGAATAATCAATCGAGCCGGCGATCACGAGCAGCTTGCCGAACGAGCCCTTGTGGCCCCGGGCGGGCCGCTCCGGCAGCATGGAGGCGACGGCCCGATCATCGAGGACTGACGGCTTCCTGCCGCCCGGGGCCTCCGCTGTGAGATCCGCCTCCCCGGAGCCATCGGGCATGGGCGGACGCCCCCCGAAGCCGAGCCGTCGATCAGTCATCGTTCCCGAGCTCGAGGGTCGCCTCGTGCAGTGTGCGGAGTCGCTCCATCCGGGCCAGAATCCGGCGCTCGCGGTCGTCGAGCCGCTCCTCGATGTCGGGCGGGAAGACGTATCGACCGCCGGCCTGGCGGATCCCGAAGGCAACCGCCACGGCGTAGTCGTCCTCGTGCGTGATGGAGACCGCGATCCGCTCCATTCCGAGCTGCTCCGCGCGCCGCTCGGCTCGACCGTGCAGGCGGACGGCCGGTTGTCCCGTCGGCAGGCGCTCGATCTCGATATCCCGCCAGCCGATGCCCCTCACTCCCAGCCCGAGGACCTTGCTCACGGCCTCCTTGGCGGCCCATCGACCGGCAAAGGTCTCGGGCCTGTCACGGACGTACCGATGTTCAGACGGCGTGAGCACGCGGCCGCTGAAACGCGCCCCGAATCGCTCGATCGAGCGCCTGATCCGGTCAACCTTGATGATGTCGATGCCGAGTTCCGTCGTCCCGGGGGGGACCT
The DNA here is from genome assembly GCA_039931955.1 of Chloroflexota bacterium. GTDB lineage: Bacteria > Chloroflexota > Limnocylindria > Limnocylindrales > CSP1-4 > UBA5189. The sequence goes on along the minus strand of JBDTQY010000016.1, from coordinate 445 downwards.
GTCCCGGAGGGGCCGAATCGCCGCGACCCGCGGGACTGCCGGCGTCGGTCATCGCCGGGCCTACTCGACCGTGACCGACTTCGCGAGATTGCGTGGCTGGTCCACATCGGTTCCCCGCGCGACAGCCACGTGGTATGCGAACAGCTGGAGCGGGATGATCGCCAGCACCGAGCCGACAGCCTCGTGGGTCGCGGGCACCCAGCAGACGTCATCGACCAGCCGTTCGATCTGCGTGTCACCCTCGGTCGCCACCGCGATGACCCTGGCGTCGCGAGCCCGGCCCTCCATGACGTTGCTGATGAGCTTGTCGTAGGTCGATGATTGGGTGGCGATCGCCACGAGCGGATATTCGGCGTCCAGCAGGGAGATCGGCCCGTGCTTGAGCTCGCCCGCCGGATAGCCCTCGGCGTGGACGTAGCTGATCTCCTTGAGCTTCAGGGCTCCC
>JBDTQY010000015.1:0-15816 GCA_039931955.1 Chloroflexota bacterium | reverse complement strand
CTCCTCGGGGCGCCGGCCCACGAGCCGCTCGCCGTTGGTCAGGGCGACCAGCGTCTCCTCAAGGATGTCCGTCCCTGCCTTGAGCGTTCGACTGAACTGGGCCTCCTCACGAGCGATGGCGGCGAGGATCTCCTCACGCCGTTCCTCGAGATGCGGGTAGGTTTCGGCCATCGTGTCGATCACGACCCTGGCGGTCTCTACCATGAACGGCTCCTGGCGACCGAGGAGTCGGCCATGCCGGACTGCCCGGCGGAGGATCCGCCTCAGGACGTAGCCACGCCCCTCATTGGAGGGGAGGACGCCGTCCCCGATCAGGAACGTGACGGCCCGCGAGTGATCGGCGATGACCTGGTAGCTGAACCGCTCGGCCTCGAAGTTGGCCGGATCGTGGGATAGCAGCTCGCGCATTCGCACGTGGATCAGCGCGAAGAGGTCTGTGTCGTAATTCGTCGGGACCTGCTGGAGGACACTGGCCAGGCGCTCGAGGCCAAGGCCGGTATCGACCCCGGGGGCGGCCAGCGGCGTCAGCGAGCGATCGAGGGCCAGCTCGAACTCCATGAACACGAGATTCCAGATCTCCAGCCAGCGTGGGCACTGCTCCGAGTGGTCGGGCGTGCAGAAATCGCCCTCGCTGAACTCCAGGCCGCGATCAAAATGAATCTCTGAACACGGCCCCGCCGGTCCGGTATCCGCCATCCGCCAGAAGTTCTTCTCGTCTCCGTTTTCCCAGTCGCCCCAGCGCGCGACGCGCTCCGCTGGCAGGCCGATCTCGGTCCGCCAGATGTTGTAGGCAACGTCGTCGGTCGTGTAGACCGTGGCGGCCAGCCGATCAGCCGGAATGCCGAGATCCCGTGTCAGAAAGTCCCATGCCCAGTGGATCGCCTCGCGCTTGAAGTAATCCCCGAAGCTCCAATTTCCGAGCATCTCGAAGAGGGTGTGGTGGCGCGGAGAGCGGCCGACCTCCTCGAAGTCGTTGTGCTTCCCGGCGACGCGCAGGCAGCGCTGGAAGTTGACCGCCCGGGTATAGCTCCGCTTCTCCGCCCCGGTCAGGGCATCCTTGAACGGGACCATCCCCGAATTCACGAACAGCAGCGTGTTGTCGCCTGCTGGTACCAAGCTCCCGCTGGGCACGACGGTATGGCCGCGTTCGGCGAAGAAGTCGATGAAGCGGCGGCGGATCTCAGCCGCCGGCAGCGAGGAGATCCGCGGGTCGTGGCGAACGGTCAGGTCTGACATCCGCGGGCAATGGTAGCGGAGCGAGCGATCCGCCCGGCCTCGCGGAGGTCCTCGACCCTTCCGACGACCATCACGATCCCGCCTTTCCCCGTTCCTTTTCGAGGGTCAGCTCCGGGCCGGTAGCGGCGCGGCGATATCCCCAGAGCCTGGAACCGGCGATCGCAGCGCCGACGAAAACCCCGATCGACAGTCCGCGCAGGAACCGGGGCCAGGGCGATGGACCCTCCGAGGCATGCGAAGCCCGTGTCGCGGCTGCGGGGATCTTCGAGCCCAGGCTGGTGCTCATGCCGCTTCATTACCTGGTGGGGGCGGAGCGAGGACGGCCAGGATGGCAACACCGCCGATCCCGACCCAGGCGAGGAGCGAGGCCCCGACCAGGTGGAAGTCTCCGATCATCAGGATCTCGAGGCCGATTCGCCCGGCCAGCGCGTCGCCGGCCCAGGCACCCAGGAATGCGGCGCCGAGCAGCCATGGCAATCGCTGACCGGCCGAGCCTCGGATGAGGATGTACAACGACACGTGAAGGACCGCGAGCAGGAGCGCCAGGACGGGCGCGGGTCCGAGACTCACGCGCCGGCCGATGTCGACAATGGAGAACCGACGGCGGATCGCGCCGCTCGCATGCTGCCGCCCGGCAGCGTGATGCGGCCGCCCCCCAGGCAGACGTCACCGTCGTACAGGACCGCTGCCTGACCGCGCGCGGCCGCCCAGACCGGGCGGTCGATGTGCAGGCGCCACCGATCTGGGCCTCCATCCTGGGCCCGTACCGGGGAGACTACGGCCGGGATCGGTTCCCCCCTGTGGCGGATACGGACGCTGGCTTGGAACGCCTCCTCGGGCTCCTCGCCAGCGACGAATCGAACGTCTTCGATCGTCAGCTCGGTGGTCTCGAGATCTTCACGTCGGCCGAGCGTGATCGTGTTCGACAAGGGATCGATGCGGGACACGTAACGCGGGCTGCCGAGCGCCACGCCGAGTCCCTGCCGCTGGCCTGGCGTATAGCCGAGGACACCACGGTGCTCCCCGATACGCTGGCCCTCCGCGTCCACGACCGGACCGGGCTCCGGCACCCACCCTGCGCGATCACGGAGAGCACCGCGCACGTCGCCGCCCGGGACGAAGCAGATCCCCTGGCTCTCTGGCTTGTCCGCTGTCGCGAGGCCGAGCCCACGGGCAACCTCGCGAACTTCCGGTTTGGTCAGATCGCCGAGGGGAAAGCGCGCGTCGCGCAACTGATCCTGGCGCAGGCCATACAGGAAATAGGTCTGATCCTTGTCCAGATCGCGGGCTCGCAGCAGGCGTGCCCGCCCATCTGGCCCGATCTCCCGGCGCGCGTAGTGGCCGGTGGCAACAGCGTCGCAATCGTAGAGGTGCCGCGCCTGGCCCAGGAGGGCCCCGAACTTGACGGTGGTATTGCAGTCGATGCAGGGGCTCGGCGTTGCACCGTCAAGGTACGTCTCCAGGAACGGTGCGAGGACTCCCGCTTCGAACTCCCGCTCCAGGTTGAGGACGTAGAACGGGATCTGGAGCTGGGCCGCCACGCGCCGGGCATCCTCGGCGGCATCCAGTGAGCAACAGCTCTTCTTGAACTCGGAAATCGAGTCGGCGACGTCATGGAGCCGCATCCAGACGCCGACCACCTCGTGACCCGCGTCGGCCAGCAAGGCCGCGGCCACCGATGAATCAACGCCGCCCGACATGGCCACGAGGATGCGACTCACGACGAAGCTCCGAGGTCCACCATTTGGCGCCGGCTCTCGGCAGCGGCGGCCTCGGCAGCCAGTCGCCGGGCCCCGTCGCGCGCGGCGGCCAGGACTCCAGCGATGACGGTCGTCGCTCGCTTGGCGTCAGCGTCTGCGGTGGTGCGCCCGAAGGAGAACCGGAGCGAACCTCGCGCCTCGTCGTCCGGGTAGCCCATGGCACGCAGCACATGCGATGGCTCCGCGGACCCGGTCGTGCACGCCGAGCCGACGGACGCTGCGATCCCTTCGAGATCCAGTTTCAGCACCACGGAGGCGCCCTCGATCTCCCGGACCACCACGGACGCGAGGCCCGGCAGGCGATCAGTCGGATGGCCGGTTGCTTCGACACCATCGAGGGCGGTGAGAGCCGAGATGAGTCGATCCCGGTTCGCCATGAGCCGAGGGCCGACGACGGGGATCTCGGCCGCCGCCAGCTCGAACGCCACGCCCATCCCCACGGCCGCCGCGACGTCCTCCGTCCCGGCTCGGCGGAAACGCTCCTGCGAACCGCCCTGCTGCTGGCTCAGGAGGTGCGTACCAGCCCGCAGGTAGAGCGCGCCGGCCCCCTTCGGGCCTTCGAACTTGTGCGCCGCAACCACCAGCAGATCGCAGTCCATGGCCACCACGTCGATGGGGAGATAGGGAGCCGATGCGACGGCATCGATGGCCACCAGGCACCCGCGCGGACCGTCGCGGCGGACCCGGGCGACGAGTTCGCTCAGCGGCTGGATGGTCCCCACTTCGTTGTTCGCATGCCCGATCGCAACGAGAATGGTTCGATCCGTCAACGCTGCAGACAGGACGTCCGGGTCAAGGCGCCCGTACCGGTCAACCGGCAGCTCCACGATCTCGAAGCCGAACTTCTCCAACTGCTGGAGTGGGTGGAGAACAGCGTGGTGCTCGACCGCGCTGGTCACGATCCGGTGCCCCCTCGCCTTTCCGGCCCACGCCGAGCCCTTGATGGCGAGGTTGAGCGCTTCGGTGCCGCCACTCGTCAGGACGATCTCACGGGGTGTCGTCCCGAGCGTTCGCGCGACATGCTCGTGCGCCTCATCGAGGGCGGCCCGGGCACGCCGCCCCCAGGCGTGCGGCGAGCTCGGATTCCCGAATTGCTCACCGAGAGACGGCAGCATCGCCTCGAGGGCTTCAGGTCGCAGCGGTGTGGTCGCCGCGTGATCCAGGTAGACGGACATGGCGGGGATTGTAGGCCGCTCAGCCCGGAGTGACGGTCTCAGCCCTCGACCCGGCTCCGATCGTACTCGCGCCCTCGCTCGCGTTCGCGGTCGGTCTTGGCGAGCGTCCGCTTGCGAAGGCGGATGGAGAGCGGTGTGACTTCGACCAGTTCGTCCGCGGCGATGAACTCGAGCGCCGTCTCCAGGGTCAGCGGACGCGGAGGCGTGAGGCGCAGCGACTCGTCGTGGGAATGCGTCCGGATGTTGGTCAGCTTCTTTTCCTTCGTCGCATTCACGTCGAGGTCGCCGGATCTGGCGTTTTCCCCGACGATCATCCCCTCGTAGACCTCGACGCCGGAACCGATCAGGAGCGCGGAACGCTCCTGCAGGTTGAAGAGGCCATAGGCGTTGGACACGCCGGTCCGGTCGCTGACGAGCACACCTGCCGTGCGATGCGTGACCTCGCCCGCCCAAGGTCCATAGCCCTCGCCCAACTGGTGCAGGAGGGCCGTGCCCCGGGTGTCGGTCAGCAGTTGCCCGCGATAGCCGATCAGCCCACGGACCGGAAGGACGTATTCGAGTCGGACGCGGCCGTCAGCATCGGACGTCATCTGCTCCAGGCGGCCCTTCCGGCCGGCCAGCGCGGCCTGTACCTCGCCGATGAATTCAGGCGGAATGTCGATGGTCACGCGCTCGTAGGGCTCCATCACGCCATCCGGTGAGTCACGGAGGATCACCTCAGGGCGCGATGCGGTCAGTTCGTAGCCCTCGCGGCGCATCTGCTCGATGAGGACCGCCAGCTGCAGTTCGCCTCGACCGCGGACCTCGAACGTCTCGCCCGACTCGGTCGGGTAGACCTCGATGGAGACGTTGCCCAGTACCTCCTTGTCCAGGCGGGCTTTGATCTGCCGCGATGTCACGTACTTGCCTTCGCGGCCAGCGAGCGGCGAGGTATTGACGCCGAACGTCATCCGCAGGGTCGGTGCGTCGACATCGAGGCGCGGGAGGGGTCGAGGATTCGCCGGGTCGGTGATGGTGTCGCCGATCGTCACGTCGGGCAGGCCCGCGACCGACACGATTTCACCGGGTCCCGCCTCGGCTATGTCAACGCGGTCGATGCCGTGAGCCGTCTGCAGGGTGCTCACGGTTCCCGAGATCGATACCTTCCGGCCGGGCTCCACGGAACCGGCTGTGTCGTCCGACTCCTCACGCACGACGACGATGCGCTGGCCGACGCGAATCGTGCCGTTCCGGATCCGGCCGACAGCCATTCGGCCGACATATTCGTTGGCGGTCAGGTTGGTGACGAGGAGCTGGAGTGGATGGCCCGGCTCGTGCCGAGGCGGCGGGGTCACCCGCACGAGGAGATCGAGCAGAGGGCGCAGGTCAGTCCCGGGCACGGCCAGATCCATCGTGGCGGTTCCGAGTTTGGCGTTCGTGTACAGGACGGGAAAGTCGATCTGGTCGTCATCGGCCCCGAGATTGATGAACAACTCGTAGACCGCGTCGAGAACCTCCGCCGGACGCGCATCGGAGCGGTCAATCTTGTTGAGGGCCACAACGACCGGCAGACGCCGCGCCATCGCCTTCTGGAGGACGTAGCGGGTCTGCGGCAGGGGGCCTTCCGCGGCGTCCACCAGCAGTAGAACGCTGTCCACCATGAGCAGCGAGCGCTCGACCTCGCCGCCGAAATCCGCGTGCCCCGGGGTGTCCACGATGTTCAGGCGGACGCCATCGTGGTCCACGGTGGTCTGCTTGGCCAGGATCGTGATCCCCTTCTCGCGCTCGAGATCCCCCGAGTCCAGGACCCGGTCCACGACGGCCTCGTTCGCTCGGAAGGTGCCGGTCTGGCGAAGCATCGCGTCCACGAGCGTGGTCTTGCCGTGGTCGACGTGGGCCACGATCGCCACGTCGCGCAGATCGTCGCGAGCGACGGTGCCGTCAGCGGCCGCCATGGCGACATCGTCGACGGCCCGAGGCAGGGTGAAGCGAATGGGGTCGGTCATGGGCCGCGGATTGTCGCACACCCTCGGTCAACGACCACTTCGTGGCCTGCGACCGCTGACATGGCCCGCAACCGCTGACGCGCCGGCTGCTAGGATCACGATCCTGTGACCGTTGCCGCCGTCCTCCTCGCCGCATCTCCCGACCGGGCTCTCGCCGACGCCGCAGGCGTCCCGAGAATCAGGAGGATTGCCGCTGCCGCATGGTCGGGCGGGGCCACGCCGATCATCGTGGTGGTACCCGATCCGGACGGCACCGTCGCACTGGCGTTGTCCGGCGCCTCGGTCTCGATGGTCGAGCCGGTGGCCGTGGAGGCGGGGCCGGTCGGTCAGATCGTCCGCGGTATCGAGGCCGCGGTGGACGAGATCAGTGCGACGGCGGCTGTCCTGATCTGGCCGGCCCGGATGTGCTGGGTGGGACCCGAAACGGTCACCTCCCTGGTCGAGGCGCACGGACTCCATCCGAACAGCGTGATCCGGCCCACCTATCACGGCACGCCGGGCTGGCCAGTCCTCATGCCACTGGCGGCCGCATCCACGCTTCGGGATCTCAGTCCCGTGGCGATGCCGGATGAGCTGATCGCGTCGCTCATCGCGATCGGGATCCCGGATCTGACGCTCGACCTCGGCGACCCCGGGACGGTCGTGGACGGCGACACGGACCGGTCCGCCCTCCCGGCCTACGAAGGGCCAGGCGAGCCATCAAGGACCCCAGAGTGGGGAGCCGTCGTTGCCGCGACCCCCGATGACGCGCCGTTGGAGTCGCCACCCACCGCAGGTAGCTGAGCCCAGGACGAGGTCCCGGGCTTCACCGGGGCCAGGATCAGCTCGGCTTGCCCGGCATCCCGGGGTCGTCCTTGCCCGGTATCCCGATGAACTTCAGGCCCAGCTCTGCAAACTGGGATGGGTCGGGCTCGGACGGAGCCTCGAGCATCGGGTCGTTACCTGACTGGGTCTTGGGGAAGGCCATGACCTCGCGGATGTTGGTCTGATAGGCCAGCAGTGCCGCCCAGCGGTCGATCCCGAGGGCGATGCCACCATGCGGCGGAGCGCCGTAATCGAAGGCATCGAGCATGGCGCCGAACATGTCTCGCATCCGCTCGTCGCTGTAGCCCTGCAAGGCGAAGCTGGTCTCCAGCAGATCGCGACGCCAGATCCGGACCGAGCCGCCGCCCAGCTCCCACCCGTTCAGGGCGATGTCGTACTGCCTGGCCCGGGCGCGACCGGCTGGGTCACCCGGCGCCGACTGACGCGGGTCGCCCGAGGTGGTCGTGAGCAGCACCTCGTCCTCGGCCAGGACGCCCGAGAACGGGTTGTGAGTCGCATCCCAGCGGCCACCCTCGGCGTCCCATTTGTACATCGGGAAGCGGTAGACCCAGCAGTAGGCGAGGACCTCGGGATCGGCCAGTCCCAGACGTGTCCCGAGCTCGGACCGCAAGCGGCCCAGGACGTCGTTGGCCACGGACTCTGCGTCGGCGACGATCAGGACGAGGTCGCCTGGGTCGGCTCCGGCACGTTGCACCAGCCGCCCGGCCAAATCCTCGCCGAGGAACTTGAGAATGGGGCTCCGGACGGAGCCATCCGCGTCGACCGCGAGGTAGGCCAGGCCCTTCGCTCCGAACCGGCGGGCCGTCTCGGTCAGTTCGTCGATGCGGCTCCGCGGCGAGTCGGCCATCCCGGGAGCGGCGAACGCCTTGACTCGACCGGCGGCGAGGATCGCCTCGTCGAAGACCCGGAACCCGGACGATGGAGCGCCGCTCGCGTCCACGAGCTCGGGTGCCAGGTCCCTGAGCTCCATCCCGTATCGGAGGTCAGGCTTGTCGGACCCGAAGCGCTCCATGGCTTCTTCATATGTGAAGCGCGGGAAAGGCACGGCCTGGAGGGGTCGTTCAGGTACGACGGCCCGGGAGACGGCGACGATCATCGTCTCCACGAAGTCCATCACCACGTCTTCATCGACGAAGCTCATCTCGAGGTCCAGCTGGGTGAACTCCGGCTGGCGGTCTCCGCGCAGGTCCTCATCCCGGAAGCAGCGGGCGATCTGGAAGTAGCGATCAACCCCGCCGACCATGAGGAGTTGCTTCAGCTGTTGCGGGCTCTGCGGTAGGGCGTACACGCTTCCCGGCTGGAGGCGCGATGGGACGATGAAGTCCCTGGCCCCCTCGGGCGTGGACTTGATGAGGTTAGGCGTCTCGATCTCGACGAACCCGTTGTCGTGGTGCTCCTGGCGAATGGCCTGGACGAGACGGCTGCGCAGGAGCAGGCGCTGCTGCATCGGCTCCCGGCGAATGTCCAGGTAGCGGTACTTGAGACGCAGGGACTCATCCACCGGAGCGTCGGGATCGTTGATGTAGAACGGGGGCGTCTTGGACTCGTTGAGCACCGAGACGTGCGTTGCCCGGACCTCGACCCCACCGGTTGGCAGCTTCGCGTTCTCGGTTCCGGCGAGGCGGGGCGCCACGACACCGGAAACGACGATCACGTACTCCGAGCGAACACCCGAGGCGACGTCGTGCGCCGCGGGGGCTTCAGTCGCGTCGATGATCACCTGGGTGATGCCGTGGCGATCCCGGAGGTCGAGGAAGATCAACTGTCCGTGGTCACGCCGCCGATGGACCCAACCCGCCAGCTTGACGGTGGCGCCCGCATCGTCGGCCCGCAGCGCGCCGCAGGTGTGCGTCCGGTAGGAGGTCGCCAGAGAGGGGGTGGGGTCAGACATATCCCGCGTATCGTATCGGGCGCTGACCGCGACTGCGGTTCCACCCCGGAATCGGGATCGAAGCCTGTCCTACTAGCTCCGGCGGTCGTCGCCGACGCTTCGGGGGCGACGCCCCAACAGCGCCATTGCTCGCGGGATGATCCGGCGCCTGAGCGTGGCGTAGGCGACGACGGCACGTCCGGTCATCGTTCGTCCATAGATTCCCGACTGCAGGTTCCTGCCGCGGGCACCCCAGAAGTCGCCCTTGTAGTCGCCCTCGGTCAGGAAGTTGAAGACCGTTGAGCGGGCTGCGATGGCTCCGTCGAGCGCCTGGGAGAAGAGGTTCTTCCCGAGCGCGAAGCGCCCGTACTGCGGGTCCTGCGTGCTGGCTGCGAACAGGGTCACGGTCGTCCGATTGATCGACGTCACAATCACCACGGCCACGATCCCGGTGGCGTCTCGAGCCACCAACGCCTCGGCGGAACCAGCCAGGAACATCGTCGATAGCGCATCCGAGATGAAGGCCTCGAAGAGCGGATCCGTTCGGAAGTAGGCCTCTCGGCCGGCCCACTTGAGGGCCAGCAGTCGTCGCAGCGACGCCACGATCTCGGGGACCACTTGGGCATCGACATGGCGCTCGAATGATCCACCGGCCTCGCTCTCAAACAGCCTCGCTTCGCGGCGGATGTTGTAGCGGGCCTTCCGACCGAGCGGACCCGCCCATCCCTCCGGGTCCCTGGGAATGTCGAGGACATACTCGACCGACTGGAGCACGCCGGTCAGTCCAGTCCGAGCCCAGCCCGTCAGGGCAAGCATGTCTGGTGTGCCGGACTCCTCGGGGACCCGAAGCAGGTGCAGGACGTCCCAGGCCGAGCCAGGCGTGCTGAGCCATCGACGGAACTCAACCTCCACCACGGCGCGATCGGACGCACGCGCCAGGACGTCCACCCAGCCCCGCAGCGGAGTCCGCGTTTCACCCCAGAAAGCCAGGTTCCGGACCGGGCGGCCGCCGTGCCGTTCCTCCCAGGCAACGAGCGGCGCGACCCCGATCAATACGTCATCGCGCCGCCAGACGAGGAGAAGCAGCTGCCTACCCGTCGCGTAGTGGCGCGCCCACGGGAGGAGCCAGTCCGGCGTCTCGAATGGCGTTCGCGCTTCGGCATCCACAAGTGCGCGCCACTCATCGGCAATCTCCTCGAACTCGGGCATCGTGGTGAGGATGGAGAGCGTCGGCTGCCCGCCCCCCAGCGTTGGGGCCATCGCCTCGGTCATCAGCCGTGACGGTGCGTGGCGTCCGCCCGCTGCAGGTCTCGGGCGAGTCCGTCCAGCTTCACCAGACGCTGCGTCCCCGCGGCCAGGTCACGAAGCCCGACCTGCCCGTTGGCGAGTTCGTCTCCGAGGATCACCGCGAAATGGGCACCGGCCTTGACCGCGGCTTCCAGCTGGCGGCCGAGTTTCCGTTGTCCGAGATCTGCGCGGACGCTCAGGCCCGCTGCCCGCAGGTGCGTCGCGACGCGAAGGCGACCCGCGGTATCGTCCGGAGACGCCGATACGACAACAGCGTCCGGGCCACTCAGGACATCTGGGCTGCGCGCCGCCTCAACAGACCCGTCCGCGGCGGCCTGCTCCGTCAGGACGAGGGCGACCCGATCGAGACCGAGACCGAAGCCGATCCCGGGAGTCGGCCTACCTCCCAGCAGCTCGATCAGTCCGTCGTAGCGCCCGCCGCCGCCGAGCGCCTGTTGCTGGCCCTCGCGACCGGAGACGTAGAACTCAAAGGCCGTCCGGGTGTAGTAGTCAAGCCCGCGCACCAGCCCGGACGCCACCACGAATGGCACGCCGACGGCATCGAGATGGGTCCGAAGTGCGTCGAAGTGCCCCTGACACGCAGCGCACAGGTGGTCCGTGATCCGCGGGGCATCTCGGTTGAGCGCCGCCATCACCGGGTCCTTGGAGTCAAGGAGGCGCAGCGGGTTCCGCTCCAGGCGATCCCGTTCCGTGGCGGGCAGGTCCGTGCTGGCCTCGCCGTAATAGGCGACGAGCTTCGCCAGATAGGCGGGCCGGCAGGCGCGATCCCCGATCGAGTTGATCTGGACCTCCAGGTGCCGAACCCCGACCTCCATGTAGAACCGGTGTGCTAACTCGATGATCTCTGCGTCAATCGCGGGACCCGCATCGCCGATGGCCTCCACGTCGAATTGCCAGAACTGGCGGTATCGACCCGCCTGGGGCCGGTCATAGCGGAACATCGGCCCGATCATCGTCAGGCGGACCGGCTGGGGCCAGGTCTGCATACCGTGCTGGATATAGGCCCTCGCGATTCCGGCCGTGGGCTCGGGACGCAGCGCCCACTGCTCGCCGTCATCGGTCCGCGGCGACAGTCGGAACAGTTCCTTCTCGACGACGTCGGTGACCGTGCCAATCCCTCGCTCGAACACGGCGGCCTGTTCGAAGAGCGGGGTTTCGATCGGCTGGTACCCGTACCTGGCGGTCAGATCGGCGGCGACCCGGCTGAATTGGAGGAAGCGGGCCGCCTCGTCGGGGAGCAGGTCGCGCGTACCGCGTGGGGCTCGAAAGGTAGCCATCCGGCACAGTCTAGCGGCCGACCCGACCGCGGCGACATGGGACTTCGCTCGGGTCCGTCAGCCGAGGTCGCGCGACACGCTCAAGACGTCCTTGAGCTGCTCCATCCGGCCGAAGACGCGAGCCAGTTGGCTGACAGAGGCAACCTGGAGCGTGGCGCTCACGACGGCGACGTGATCCGGCCCCACGCTGACGCTCGCCGACAGGATGTTGACCTTGGCCTCGGCAACGACCTGAGTGAGATCGCTCAGGAGGCCGGTCCGGTCATACGCCTCGATCCGCACGGCAATCGGATAGGTCTGGGCCGGCACGGCCTCCCACTCGACCTCGATGAGCCTGCTGACCTCTCGCTCGTTCCTGACGGTCGGGCAGGACCGGAGATGGACGGTAACGCCTTTGCCGCGGGTGATGAAGCCCTGGATCGGGTCGCCCGGGATCGGATGGCAGCAGCGTGCGAAGCGGACAAGGAGATCGCCAACGCCCTTGACGCGCACCCCGCCCGCCTTGGCCGGCGCCACCGGTGGCGCCACCGACGGCAGTTGGAGATGGGCATCGTCGGCGACCCCGAGGCGCATCACGACGGACTGGGCGCTGACCGCCCCGTAGCCGATGGCGGCCAGGAAGTCGTCCAGGCTGTCGTGATTCATGGCCTTCGCCAGCTCCAGGATGCGATCCGTTCCGACGGTCGCCATGTTCGTCCGCGCCAGCCGACGAAGTTCACGCTCCAGCGATTCGCGCCCATGAACGATGTTCTCGTCCCGCTCCTGGCGCTTGAACCACTGGCGGATTTTTTCCCGAGCGTGCCCGGTCCGAACGAGGTTCAGCCAGTCGCGCGATGGGCCGTGCTTGGATTTCGTGGTAACGATTTCGACGATGTCGCCGTTCTTCAGGCGATAGTCGAGCGGCACGAGTCGGTTGTTCACCTTCGAGCCGATGGTCCGATGGCCGACATCCGTGTGGATCCGGTAGGCGAAATCGAGCGGTGTTGCCCCAGCCGGCAGATCCTTGATCTCGCCCTTCGGCGTGAATACGAACACCTGATCCTGGAAGATGTCGAGCTTGATCCCCTCGACGAAGTCGGTCGCATCCGCAACGTCACGCTGCCAATCCATCAGCTGGCGAAGCCAGGCCAGCTTGGCGTCGTAGTCGCGGTCTGACTTCGACCCGTCCTTGTAGCGCCAATGCGCGGCAATGCCGACCTCGGAGACCTGGTGCATCGCGTGGGTCCGGATCTGAATCTCGAGGGGCTTGCCATCGATCGCGATCACGGCGGTGTGGAGCGACTGATAGAGGTTGTTCTTTGGGACAGCGATGTAGTCGTCGAACTGGCCGGGGATCGGCCGCCAGAGCGCGTGGACGATGCCCAGGGCCGCATAGCAGTCGCGAACGTCGTTGACGAGAATCCGGATGGCGTAGACGTCGTAGATCTCGCCGAACTCCGCCGACTTCCGCTCCATCTTCTTCCAGATGCTGAACAGGTGTTTCGGGCGCCCCTGCAAATCCGCGGTCACCCCTGCCTCGGCCAGCCTCGGTTCCAGCTCAGCGATGGCGCGCTCGATGTAGCCCTCTCTGCCCTTGCGACGCGTATCGAGGAGGGAGGCGAGCTCGCGGAACCGCTCCGGCTCGAGGATCTTGAAGGCGAGATCCTCGAGCTCCCACTTGACCTGCCAGATCCCGAGACGCTCGGCCAGGGGCGCATAGATCTCCAGCGTCTGCCGAGCGATCCGCGTCTGCTTCTCCGCTGGAAGAGAAGCCAGCGTCCGCATGTTGTGGAGGCGGTCCGCGAGCTTGATGAGGACGACCCGGATGTCCTCGGCCATCGCCAGGAACATCTTCCTGATGTTTTCGGCCTGCTGCTGCTCGTGACTGAGGGTGCTGAAACGACTGAGCTTGGTGACACCATCCACCAGGTGGGCCACTTCCTGGCCGAACTGCTCCTCGATGTCGGCGAGTTCGTAGTCCGTATCTTCGGGGACGTCGTGGAGGACAGCCGCTTCAATGGCCGTCGGGTCGAGTCCCAGCTCGGCCAGCAATTCCGCAACGGCGATGGGATGTGTGACGTACGGCTCGCCGGATGCTCGCACCTGGGGACCGTGGGCCTCCACGGCCAGGGCGATCGCGCGCTCGACCCCGGATAGGTCGGCCTGCGGGTAGTTCACCCGGATCGCCGCCAGGAGGCGCGCACTCATCGTCTTCACCGACGGTGGCCGAACCGCGCTGGCCCGCGCAAGGGCACGCGAGCGCGTTAGCCGCGGACGGTCCGGCGGCGGCTCAGACGGCGTGGTGTCGGTGCGTGGCGCAACCATGTTCGCGCAGTCTACCGCGGGCTCCGCAGCCGACCGCCGGCCAGTGACCGAGAAGGGCCGCGATCTTTCGGAAGCTGAGCTAGTCGGTCCACCCGAGTTCGGCGAGAGCGGCCATGGCCTCGGCGTACTCGTTCCACGCTTTCGCGCCATCGGCGTATTCGATCGTCGTCTCGTGACCCTTGCCGGCAAGGAGGACCGTGTCTCCGGGGCGTGCTTGACGGAACGCCTCGCGAATGGCCTGTCCTCGATCGGGGATCTCGAGGACCGCGACCGGAGGGACCGGCGATGTTGCGGACGATGCGCGCCGGACTCCCGCCGCGATGTCACGGAGGATGGAGCTCCCGTCCTCGCCGCGCGGGTCCTCGTCCGTCAGGACGATGAGCCGGCAGTGTTCGGCGGCGATGCGACCCATGAGCGGGCGCTTTGCAACATCCCGATCTCCTGCTGATCCGAACACGGCGATGAGCCCACCGCGCCCGTCGGACAATGCCGCCAGCTCCTCGAGGACGGCCGCCAGTGATGCCGGGCTGTGGGCGTAGTCGATGACGACCGTGAAGGGCTGACCTCGATCGACCTGCTCCATGCGCCCAGGGACCCGTTCCAACCCGGCCAGTCCCGCATCGACCGCATCCGGGTCAAGATCCAGGGCCACCCCAAGGCAGACGACGGCCAGGGTGTTGTAGGCGTTGAATCTGCCCTTCAGGCGGAGATGGACCGCGCGATCCCGCCCGGCGAGCTGGTAGAACACGACGAGTCCGCCGGGATCATCCCGAACCGCGGTGAGCCGGGCGGTCGAACGGTCGCTGCGACCGTAGGTGAGGATCCTTGCCCCGGCCTCGCCGGCCGCATCGATGAACAGCGGCGCCGACGGATCGTCGCTATTGACGATCCCGGCGGATGGCCACTCAGATTGGCGCACAGCCCGGCTCCCGTGCGGCAGGGCGAGACGCCGGAACAGCGACATCTTCGCGTCCCGATAGGCCTCGAAGGTGCCATGTAACTCGAGGTGTTCATGGGTCACGTTCGTGAGAATCGCCACGTCGTAGGCGATGGCACCCACTCGGTCCATCGCCAGGCCATGCGATGTCGTCTCGATGGTGGCGACGCGGTCGCCGGACAGGACCATCGCCCGAAGCGCTCGTTGCAGTTCAGGTGCCTCGGGCGTCGTGCTGTGCTTATGGTTCGGCTCAGTCCTCCCGCCGATCCGCGTCGCGACCGTACTGATCAGCCCGCTTGAGACGCCGGCCGCCTGGAGCGCCGCCACCGCCATGAAGCCCGTGGTGGTCTTGCCATCCGTGCCGGTGATACCGACGACGCCAAGTTCGTGGGACGGATCCCCGTACCACCAGGCTGCGGCTTCGGCGAGGGCAGCGCGGGCGCCACGCACGATGACCTGCGGTACGGCCAGGCCGTTGATCCGGTGCTCTGCGAGCACTGCAGCCGCTCCGGAGCGTGTCGCGGCGGTCGCGAATGCGTGGCCATCGGAGCGCGCCCCGGGAATGGCGACGAAGAGATTGCCCTTCCCGACACGGCGGGAATCCGCGGCGATACCACTGATCCACGTGTCTCCGTGTGGCCCCGCGGTCGCCTCCGACTCCGGAGCCACGAGCGTTGCGTCGTCGAACCTCTCTCGCAGCCGTGTCACCAGCGAGCTGAGGGGCCGTGGTTCGTCTGGTTCCGCCGCCCGCAACCGCTCTGCGATCGTCGGACCATCAGCGGCTCTGCTGCCCGCGAACGCGCCCGGGGCGTAACCGGCGGCCGATGCGGAACCAGAGTCCTCGCGGCGGTGCTCGGTCACCGAGTGCCCCGAATCCGCTCCCGGATATCGCGGATTGCGTACCACGGCCTCGACACCACCAGGTCGAACGTGCCGGGGTGCCGGATCTCGCGGCCCCCGTATCGGCGCTTGAAGGCGGAGAACCCCAGCCACGAGTCGTCTGCTTCCGGATCTCGAGGGTCGTGGACACCCCACAGGTCGAACCACCGAACACCATCGGCCGACAGCGCGTGCATCGTTGCAGCCATGACACCGTACCCCGGGTTGGCATGCCGGTTCTCTTCGGCACGGACCGTGCC
>JBDTQY010000014.1:0-11439 GCA_039931955.1 Chloroflexota bacterium | reverse complement strand
TACATGGTGATGGGCGCGTGACGGAGAGCGCCGCACGCGAGGCGATGCGCCTTCTCGAGATTGACGATGAAGGGCTCGACTCCACGGATCGCAAGCTCCTGGCGGCCATCGTCCAGAAGTTCGGATCCGGACCGGTCGGGGTGGCAGCCCTGGCAGCCGTGCTGTCGGAGGAGGTGGAGACGATCGAGGACGTCTACGAGCCATTCCTCCTTCGGCTCGGTTTTCTGGATCGCACGCCCCAGGGTCGGATCGCGACCGAAGCAGCCAGGTCGCACCTTTCCGGACAGGGCTTCGAGATCCCACCGCCGCGACGCTCCGAACCCGACGTGCCGAGCCTCTGGAACGACGGACCGGGGGGCGGGGATCGCTGACCTCGCGGTCGTGGGCAGCCCTGCGGTCGCTTCCGTCGTCCCTCCCCGTGCCCCAGCGCGACCGGTTTCGTTCGAGGTGCTCTCGCGGGTCACGAACGTGCCCGGCATTCGGGCGCGGCTTGGTCTCTTGACGCTCCCGCATGGCACCGTCGAAACGCCGCAGTTCATGCCGGTCGGGACGAATGCGACCGTCAAGGCCCTCGACCCCGACGATCTCGTCGAGGTGGGTGCATCCATCGTGCTCGCAAATACCTATCACCTCTACCTTCGTCCCGGCCACGAACGAATCGAGCGTCTCGGGGGATTGCACCGCTTCATGGGTTGGGATCGCCCCATCCTGACCGACTCCGGTGGCTACCAGGTCGTATCCCTGGGAGACGCACGCGTCGTGGACGACGACGGCGCCACGTTTCGAAGCCACATCGATGGATCCACGCACCGGCTGACACCGGAGATCGCCATCGGTATTCAGCAGGCCCTCGGTCCGGACATCGCGGTCGCCTTCGACCACCCCGTCTTCCCGTCGTCGCCGCGGGACCAGGTCGAAGACGCGATGGAGCGGACCCATCGCTGGGCGGAGCGCTCGATTGTCGCGCACGATCGCCCGGACCAGGCGCTGTTCGGGATCATCCAGGGCGGCATCGACCCCGAGTTTCGTGAGCGGTCGACGCGGTTCATCGCAGGCCTTCCGTTTGATGGCATCTGCATCGGCGGACTGGCCGGTGATGAGACACCGGTCCAGCGGGCGGACGCGCTCGACGTGGTCATCCCCTTGCTTGAGAACGATCCTCGCCCGCGGTACCTGATGGGACTCGGCTCGCCGGCGGACCTCCTCGAAGCCGTTCGACTCGGCGTGGACCTCTTCGATTCGGTCCTGCCGGCCCGCGTGGCGCGGAACGGTCAGCTGTGGGTCCCCGGCGGCCGGCTCAATCTTCGGAATCGGGCGTTCCTTGACGATGGGCGCCCCGTTCAGGAGGGCTGCCCGTGCCGGCTGTGTCGCCAGTTCTCGCGAGCCTACCTGGCCCACCTCTTTCGGGCGAAGGAATTGCTGGCCTACCGGCTCGCAACTTGTCACAACCTGACCTTCACCCTAGACTTCATGGACAGGATCCGAGCCGCTCTGCGGGCCGGAACCTTCCCCGAATCGCTCGCTTCACTGCGCGCCCATGCGGGCCGGCAAAGTGCCGGTGCATCCGCGGAGGAACGGCCGTGAAGCAGCTCCTCGTAGAGTCGCAGCAGCGCGGAGGAACCCTCCATGGGATCTCGCGATCGGCCAAGCAAAGAGGCCAAGAAGAAGCCCAAGGACAAGTCAGGTCTGCCAAAACTGCAGCCGTTGTCCGAAGGACCCACCAACGTGGAGGTCTATCGGAAGCCGCGCAAGCCGCGTGCGGCCGGCGACACCCAGGACGAAACCTGACCCGTCATGTAGACACTTCGTCTGCTCTGTCGGCGTCGGCAATGACAGGAGCGTGACGGAACCATGGCGGTAAGCAGCGATCGCAACAGCGAACGAGTGATCGAACGAGGGCTCGCCGAGCGGAGCAAGGCCGTTGATGCGGCACTGCTCTCAATCGAGAAGCAGTTCGGGCGCGGCGCGATCATGAAACTGGGATCTGCCGAACGTCAATCGGTTGCTTTCATCCCGACCGGCTCGATCGCGCTCGATCTTGCCCTTGGTGTGGGAGGCATTCCGCGGGGTAGGATCACGGAGATCTTTGGACCCGAGTCCTCCGGCAAGACCACTGTCTGTCAGCACGTCATTGCCGAGGCCCAGCGAGCTGGTGGGGTCGCAGCATTCATCGACGTGGAGCATGCCCTGGATCCCGGTTATGCCCGTGCCTGCGGCGTTGACGTCGACGAGTTGCTGGTCAGCCAGCCCGATACCGGTGAGCAGGCCCTTGAGATCACCGAGACGCTGATCCGCTCCGGCGGGATCGATGTCGTCGTCGTCGACTCGGTGGCCGCGCTCGTTCCGCGCGCCGAGATCGAAGGCGAGATGGGGGACTCGTTTGTGGGGATCCAGGCTCGCCTCATGAGCCAGGCCCTGCGCAAGCTGACCGGTGCCGTGAGTCGCTCGAACACATCGCTGGTCTTCACCAATCAGCTCCGCGAGAAGATTGGTGTGATGTTCGGCAATCCCGAGACCACGCCGGGTGGCCGCGCTCTCAAGTTCTATGCCAGCGTCCGACTGGACATCCGGCGTATCGAGACCATCAAGTCGGGGACCGATTCGATCGGCAATCGAGTTCGCGTCAAGGTCGTGAAGAACAAGGTTGCGCCGCCATTCCGTGTCGCTGAATTCGATGTGATGTACGGGGAGGGCATATCCAAGGAGGGTGGCCTGCTCGACGTCGGGGTGGCGATGGATGTCGTTGACAAGACGGGCTCCTGGTTCACCTACGACGAGACCCGGCTGGGCCAGGGCCGTGAGGCGTCGAAAGACTTCCTGCGTTCCAATCCGGTGATCGCAGCGTCAATCGAGTCCCGGATCCGCGGCCTGGTGGACGAGGTGAAGGTCCCGGTTGAAGGTATCTCCGAGGCGGAGTAAGACGACCGGCAGGCACGAGTCCTTCGCCGATCGGCGGGCGCGGCGCGCGGCCATCGAAGATCCGACCGTCGTCCTTGACGCCGGTCTCCGGTTTCTCGAAGCGCGTCCGAGATCCATCGCCGAGGTTCAGCGACGGCTGGCGTCGGCCGGCTATCGCGAAGACCTGGTGGCTGGCGCGATTGAGCGGCTCGTTGCGCTTGGTGTCCTGGACGATGAAGCGTTTGCCACACAATGGGTCGAGTCGCGTGATCGCGCCAGACCACGCGGAGAGCGCGCCCTGCAGCGAGAGTTGTGGTTGAAAGGGATCGGTGGAGCGACCATCGATCGGGTCCTTTCCGAGCGCCGGCCGGGCCCCGACGCCGAAGGGCAAGACGGCACTGAAGCAAACGCTCCGTCAGCTGATGAGGTCGCCGCCCGCCGGGTGATCGAGCGAAGTTCGGCGGCGCTCGCCCGCGTGGTTGACCCGCGAAGTCGCCGCCAGAAGGCGTACGCAATCTTGATCCGGAAAGGCTTCGCGTCCGAGCTCGCCGGCGTCGTGGCACGAGAGCACGTGGAAACCGCAGCGTCCGAAGACGACTGAGGGGTGCCGGTAGTCCCGGCGCTCGTCTCCTCCTGGCCGCGACGGGCCTCGCTCGTGTCGTCCGTAGTAGGCTAGGGTCCACGGTTGGCCCAGAACCTTGGATTCAACTCCTCGATCGCGGCGACCGCCTTACGAACGTCACGCGTCCGGCTCGAGCCGGATGGGAGGAACAGATGGAATACCTTGCCGTCGCCCTCGTGGCGCTGGCCGGTGGCATCGCCATAGGCTTCGTCGCACGAAGTCGCTGGGCGAACCAGTCGGTCAAGGTCGCCGTCGAGAAGGCCGGACGTATCGTCGCGGATGCCCGGACGCAACAGAAGGAACTGATCCTCGAGGCCAAGGAGGAAAAGATTCGCCTCCAGCGCGAGGCGGAGGACGAGGCTCGTGGCCGCCGATCCGAGCTCAGCTCCATCGAGCGCAGGCTCGTTTCCCGGGACGAGCAACTTGACCAGCGGACGGACATGCTCGAGCAGCGCGACCGCAAACTCCTGGAGCGCGAGATGGACCTCGAGCGTCAGCGCGAGGAGATTGGCAAGCTGAGTGCTGCCCGCGTGGCGGCCCTGGAGCAGGTGAGCGGCATGTCGGCCGATGACGCCAAGTCGATCCTGCTCGAAGCGATCCGCGAGGAGGCCGAGCATGACGCGGTCAAGATCGCCCGGTCCATCGAGCGCCGTGCCCGAGATGAGGCCCAGGACAAGGCCCGTGACATCATCATCACGGCGATTCAGCGCGTAGCCGCGGACCACACCGCCGAGCACACGGTGACGGTCGTGCACCTTCCGAACGACGAGATGAAGGGACGCATCATCGGACGCGAGGGTCGCAACATCCGGGCCCTTGAACAGGCGACCGGAATCGATCTGATCATCGACGACACGCCCGAGACCGTGGTCCTGTCCGGCTTCGACCCGGTCCGTCGCGAGGTTGCACGGGTTGCCCTCACGAAGCTGATGGGGGATGGCCGGATCCATCCGGGGCGGATCGAGGAAGTTGTTGCCAAGGCGCGAGCCGAAGTCGACGTGATCATTCGCCAGGCCGGGGAGCAGGCCGCGTACGACGCCGGCGTTCCAGGCCTTCCGGCCGACATCCTCAAGTTGCTCGGCCGCCTCAAGTACCGCACGAGCTACGGCCAGAACGTACTACTGCATTCCGTCGAGACCAGCGCACTCGCCTCCGTCATCGCCGGCGAGATTGGCGCCGACATCATGGTTGCCAAGATGGGCGGTCTCCTGCACGACCTCGGCAAGGCCGTTGACCACGAGGTGGAAGGCCCCCATGCCGCGATCGGCGCCTCGATTGCCCAGAAGGCTGAACTCTCGTCCAAGGTCGTCAATGCGATCGCCGCTCACCACCAGGAAGTCGAGTACGCCTGCCTGGAGGCCCCGATCGTCCAGATCGCCGATGCCATCTCGGCTTCGCGGCCCGGCGCCCGTGGGGAGACGATGGACACCTATGTGAAGCGACTTGAAGACCTGCAAGCGATCGCCGAGTCATTCACCGGCGTGGAACGATGCTTTGCCGTCCAGGCCGGACGCGAAGTTCGAATCCTCGTCAGGCCCGAAGAAATCGACGACCTGACCGCCACCCGTCTGGCTCGGGATATCGTCAAGAAGATCGAGGAGCAGCTGTCATATCCCGGCCAGATCAAGGTCACGGTCATCCGCGAGACGCGGGCCGTGGAGTACGCGAAGTAAGCGCGACGAGCGGCCAAGCCGGCCGCGTCCGGCTTGGCAACCCGCCGAACGGGAACGCACCGCGGCCTCCGGGAGCCTGCCGCCTATTGCTCATCGGCGACGTCATCGGGAAGCCCGGCCGGTTGGCCATTGAAGCCCTGCTCCCGGCGCTGCGGGAGGAGAGAGGCATAGACTTCGTCACGGCCAATGGTGAGAACCTGGCTGGCGGAATGGGTCTGACGGTCTCAACGGCGGACGCGCTGTTCGGCCATGGTGTCGACGTCATAACGTCGGGCAATCACATCTGGGACAAGCGCGAGATCTACGAGGCTCTCGATAGCAACGAGCGGATCCTCCGACCGCTCAACTACGGGACAACTGGCGTCCCGGGCCGGGGATGGGGCATCTACCAGGCACTTGACGGCACTGATCTGGCCGTGATCAACCTTCAGGGT
Organism: Chloroflexota bacterium; assembly: GCA_039931955.1. GTDB lineage: Bacteria > Chloroflexota > Limnocylindria > Limnocylindrales > CSP1-4 > UBA5189. Next base: position 5,812 of record JBDTQY010000014.1, on the reverse strand, counting down.
CGGACCTTCATGCAGCCCATCGACAACCCCTTCACGGAGGTTGACCGTCTGTTCGACGAGTCGTCGGAGTCGTTGCCCCCCGTCAGGATCGTGGACTTCCATTGCGAAGTCACTTCCGAGAAGAACGCCCTGGGACTCCATCTGGATGGTCGGGTTTCCGTCGTTGTCGGGACCCATACCCACGTTGTGACTGCCGACGAGCGCATCCTCCCTGGCGGGACGGCTTACCAGACGGACCTGGGCATGACGGGGCCGATCTGGAGCGTCATTGGGTTTGATCCCGCCACCGTTTTGCCGAGGTTCATCAATGCCTTGCCGACGCGGTTCTCCGTTGGTGATGGCGCCGTAATCATGAACGCCTGCCAGGTGGACGTTGACCCTGCAACCGGCCGAGCCCTCGGCCTGGAGCGGATCACGCGCATCTTCGAGGCCTGAGGCGTGGCTCGACGTCGACACGATCTTCCGGACACACCAGTCATCCCCCCGTCACCGTCGACCATTGACCTGCATTCGCACACCAGCAGGTCCGATGGATTGCTCGAGCCCCTGGAGCTGGTGCGCCAGGCATCTGCCGCCGGGGTGCGCTTGCTGGCCATCACCGACCATGACACCGTCGCCGGGATCCGTGAGGTGCTTGCGAGCGGAGAGATCCCAGCGGGTCTCGAGTTGATCCCCGGCATCGAGTTGAATGCCGTTGTCCGGGACCGCCGTGACCTGCGCGAGAGTGAGGTCCACATCCTGGGGCTCGGGATCAATCTCGCGGACGAGGCCCTCGAGGTGGCGCTGACCCTCCAGCGGGATCGACGTCGGGTGCGCTTTGACGAGATGGTTGACCGCCTCCGAGAGATCGGTCGCCCGATCGACGACGCACTCGAGACGCTCCCGGCCGTGAGTGATGACGATGCGTTGGGCCGACCACGCGTGGCGCGAGCGATGATCGCAATGGGCTACGCGGTCTCCGTGGAGGACGCGTTCTCACGCTACCTGGCCGCCGGCCAAGCCGGGTATGTGCCGCGCGAGGGTCTCAATCCGCGTGAGTGCATCGAGCTGGTCCATCAGGCCCGTGGGATCGCGTCATTGGCGCACTTCAGCGAAGCGCCCGAGAAGCCGGGCCTGATCGACGAGCTGGTTGGATACGGCCTCGATGGCATCGAGGTCTATTACCGGTCGTTCGAACCCGCGACAGTCGCGATGATGGCCGCGTACGCCGAAGGACGCGGCCTTGTCGCTACGGGCGGAAGCGACTATCACGGCGATCTTGAGCCGTATGCCGCGACGCACAACCGCCTGTGGGTTCCGCCAGAGGTCGAAGCGCCCTTGCGCCGGGCCATCAGCGCCGCGGCCGGAGCCTCGATCCCTTGATAGAGCGCGTGTCCGCTCGCAGCCTCCCGGTGCTTGACATCTCCCCGCCGGCCGCATCCGCGCGCCGTGAAGCCGCGACTCCGCGGGACGCCCGACTGGGCGAGTTCCGACCCGAGCCGCGGGCACTCCCGGCCTTCTACGTCTGGACGCTCGGCTGCCAGATGAATCGGAGCGACTCCGAGGAAATGGCCGGACGCCTGCTCGGAGCCGGCGCCACGGAGTCGGCGACCATGGAAGACGCCGACCTCGTGGTGATCAATACCTGCGCCATTCGGGAGTTGGCCGAGGCGAAGGTCATCGGGCGCCAGGGGCACCTGAAGAAGCTCAAGGACGCGAACCCCTCGATGCGTGTCGTCCTGACCGGCTGTGCGGTCCGGGAGCGCGATCGCGATGGGCTGGAGCGCCGCTTCCCCGCGGTGGACCTGTTCTTGCGACCGGACGAGGAACCGGAGTTGCTCGACCGGCTCGGCCTCGCCTCGGCGCAGGCACCCGTTGGCGCAGTCGGGGCGACGACCATGGTCGGCAAGACGGTGGTCGGCGTGGCGGACCACCTGGCACGGACCCGTGCATCTGCCGTCGGAGCTGGGTCTGTCCATCGTGGGTCGGCCATTTCAGCCTGGCTTCCGATCATCTATGGCTGCGACAAGACCTGCACGTACTGCATCGTGCCGTTCAGCCGCGGCCCGGAGCGGAGTCGGCCGTTTGATGAGGTCGTTGCCGAGGCCGCGACGATCGCCCGGGCTGGATACCGGGAGGTCACCCTGCTCGGGCAGAACGTCAACTCGTATGGACACGACCTGGCCGTGGATCAGCGTTTCGGGGAGATCCAGACCGAACGTTGGGCCGGCCGCCGCCTCGACCTGGGCTCCCGTCCCGACCTGGCGGCGCTCATCCGGGCGATCGATGCCCTTCCATCAAACGACGGCGCTCCGGCCATTCCTCGGCTGCGGTTCATCACCTCGCACCCGTGGGATCTGTCCGATCGGCTGATCGAGGCCATGGCCGATTGTCCGTCCGTCTGTGAAGCACTCCACCTTCCGGTGCAGTCCGGGGACGACGACATGCTGCGGCGCATGGGACGGCAATACACGACAGAGCACTACCTCGAGCGCTTGACCCGCATTCGCATGGCCATCCCCGACGTGACCATCAGCACCGACATCATCGTCGGGTTCTGTGGCGAGTCCGAGGCCCAGTTCGAGCGCACCCTCGAGTTCCTGTCGCTGGTCCGGTATGACCAGATCTTCGCGGCTGCCTATTCGGAGCGCCCTGGCACGCCTGCCACCCGGCTTGCGGATGATGTTCCCGGCGAGGAAAAGCGCCGCCGCCTCAATGCGCTCCTGGCGCTGCAGGAGCCGATTGGTCTCGAGCGCAACCGTGGGTGGCTGGGTCGCGAGGTAGAGGTCCTCGTGGACACGGTGTCCCGCGAACGATCGCACGGGCACGAGGATGCGATGGGGGAGGGGAGTGAGCCTCTGGGTGTCCGGCCGGCCCCTGGAGAGGTCGCCCTGTCCGGTCGCACGCGCGGGAACAAGCTGGTCCATCTGGCCGGGAGCGGCGACTGGGTCGGTGCACTCGTGCCTGTCCTCATTGACCACGCAGGACCGTACGCGCTCCGGGGAACGGCGGTCGGTTGACGGACAGGCCGCCCCTGCTGATCATCGCCGGGGCGACTGCCACCGGAAAGACCGGTCTGGCGATCCGAACCGCAGGGGCGCTTCGCGCAGAGGGGATCGTGGCCGAGGTGATCTCGGCAGACTCCCGCCAGGTGTTTCGCGGGATGGATATCGGCACGGCCAAGCCAACCATTGCAGAACGCGATGGGATCCGCCATCACGGGCTGGACCTCGTCAACCCGGACGATCCGTTCTCCGTTGCCGACTTCGCGGCCTCCGTCGCAGAGGTGCTGCCAGGGATTGCCGCCCAGGAAGGACTGGCGATCCTCGCTGGCGGGAGCGGCTTCTATCTCCGCGCGATCGCCAGGGGCCTGGACACCGCATCGCTGCCGTCCAATCCGTCGATCCGCGCCGAGATCGAGGAGTCCATTCTGGCGACGGGCCTCGGAGCGGCCGCGGACCGACTCCGGGCCATTGCGCCGAGACGCGCAGCCTCGGTGGACGTGCAGAACCCGCGACGACTGGCACGGGCCCTGGAAATCGCGACCCTCTCGGGAGATGCCCCGCTCCCACCGGCTCGAGGCTATCCGGGTCCCATCGCCTGGATCGGGCTCGCGACGGATGCCGCGACCCACGAGGAATGGATCCAGCGACGCGCAGCGGCTCACTTCGCGGGCGGACTCATCGAGGAAGCGCGCGGCCTGCGGGATCGATTCGATCCGTTGCTGCCGGCCTTCAGCGCGATCGGATATCGGGAAGCCTGGGCGGTCATCGATGGGAGCATGGGTATCGCGGCCGCCATCGCCGAGGACGTCCACCGGACGGTGGCCTTCGCCAAACGCCAGCGGACGTGGTTCCGGCGTGAACCTGAGATCACGTGGCTCGACGGGAAAGACGCCGCAAATGAAGCCCGCGTGCTCACGACGGCGCGTGCCATCCTGGCCACGCCCCGCGAGGCGCGCTGATGGTGCGCTCCGCGTATGCTCGAACGGTGCCCAAGGCAGCTCCGATCGACCTCACACCGCACGTCGAGAAGGCGTTTCTGCTCGCCGTCGACACGGGAAGCGACACCGGGTGGTCGGCCGAGGAATCGCTTGTCGAGCTGGCCAATCTCGCGACGACGGCCGGAGCCGTGGTGGTCGGGGCTGAATGGCAGAACCGGCGACACATTGACCCGAACTGGTATGTCGGCAAGGGCAAGGCAGAGGAGTTGGTCGCCGCCCGGAATGAGACACAATTCGATCTCCTGGTCGCAGACGATGAGCTGTCCCCATCGCAACAGAAGGCGCTGGAAAGCCTGCTCAACATCAAGGTCATCGACCGCAGCCGGCTGATCCTGGACATCTTTGCCCAGCACGCGAGGACCCACGAGGGTCGCCTCCAGGTCGAGCTGGCCCAGCTCGAGTACCAGCTTCCGCGCCTGACTCGACTCTGGACCCACCTGTCCCGCACCGGTGGCGGGATTGGAACGCGGGGTCCCGGGGAGTCGCAGCTCGAAACGGACCGTCGCCTGATCCGGGAACGAATCAAGAAGATGAAGGCTAGGGTCGAGGACGTCCGCCAGAACCGCGACACCGCTGCCCGAGGACGAGATCGTCGCCTCGTCGCTACGGTCGGCATCGTGGGCTATACCAATGCCGGCAAGTCGACCCTCCTGAACACCCTGGTTGGCGCGAATGTGGCCCTCGCCGAGGACAAGTTGTTTGCGACGCTCGACCCGACCAGTCGCCAGGTGAAGCTCGGCGATGGGCAGGCGGCCATCGTCACCGATACCGTCGGCTTCATTCACAAGCTGCCGCATCAGCTCGTGAATGCCTTCCGGGCCACGCTCGAGGAGGTGAACCGGGCGGATGTCCTCCTGGAGGTTGTCGATGCGTCCGATGACCACTTCGCGGAGCATCGGGCCACGGTGCAGGGCGTCCTCGACGATCTCGGTGCGGGTGACAAGCCGCGCCTGGTGGTCTTCAACAAGGCGGATCTGGTCGACGCCGGGGCAAGGGGTGCCGACATCCCAGCACCCGCGATTGCCGGCTCGGTCTTCGTTTCCGCGCTCACCGGATACGGGATGGACACGCTGAAGGTCGCCTTGTCGGCCCTTCTCGGCTCACTCTGGGTGGATGTCGATGTCCATATCCCGTACGCGGCAGGGGAGCTGCTCGCCCGGATTCGCGAGCGTGGCACCGTCGAGCTGGACTACCAGCCCCAAGATGTCCGCGTGTCCGGACGTGTCGCGCCGGTGCTGGCGATCGAGCTGGAGCGCGTCGCCGCAGCGTGGGTCGCGACGAATCGTGAAAGCCCCTAGTCCGGACCAGACGCGGAGGCATCTGCAGGTCCGCACAGGTTCGCAGGGTCTGGAACACCAGCCCGGGTACCCTGAGTGGGAACAGGTCGATGTGACGAGTCCCATTCGGGATCCTCGGCCAACGGAGTAGACACATGGCCGAGACCGAAACACGAGACCTGCACGCTGACCGCGCGTTGCTGATGGAACTCGAGCCGGAAGCGGCACGACTGTACGATCGCCACGCCAGGGTCGCCGAAGAGTGGTTCCCCCACGATTTCATCCCGTACCGCCTTGGGCGTGATTTCGACAAGGAGCCCTGGACACCCGACCAGCCGCGCCTGACCGGGGTCGCCCAGACGGCATTCGAGATCGGGCTTCTGACAGAGGACAACCTGCCCTCGTATCACCGACTCATTCACGGCATGTTCGGGTCAGGCGATGGCGCATGGATCAACTGGATCGGACGCTGGACAGCGGAGGAAGGACGGCATGCCATCGTCCTCCGGGACTACCTAACCGTCACAAGGAACCTCGATCCCGTCGCCCTCGA
>JBDTQY010000013.1:0-2903 GCA_039931955.1 Chloroflexota bacterium | reverse complement strand
CGACTATGTCGCTGCCTACATGTACGAGGGCGACACCCCGCTCGCGGAACGCCGGGCCGGCGCGCTGGCCCTGGACCGTGACCTCCTCCGCGAGCTCCTCGGGCAGGAGGAGCTCCGGGAACTCCTGGACGGGGACGCGCTGGCCGACCTGGAGTTGTCGCTCCAATCGCTCAGCGAGGACCGCCAGGCGGGCACCCTTGATCAGGTTCACGACCTGCTCCGTCGGCTCGGGGACCTGACCCCGGACGAGGTCGGTGCGCGGGTCGATGGAGGGGACGCCGTCGCCGGGCCATGGCTGTCCGAACTGCACGCCGCCAGGCGTGCGACGAGCCTCCGAATCGGCGGCGAGGCTCGCTGGATTGCCATCGAGGACGTCGCCCGCTATCGGGATGGCGTGGGTTCCCAGGCGCCGGCCGGGGTACCAGACGCCTTCCTCGGTGCGGTGTCCGGTGCTCTCGATGGGTTGCTGGCACGGTGGGCGAGGACGCACGGTCCGTTCCTGTCGCCGGAACCTGCCGCCCGCTGGGGGTTGCCGATCGGCGTCGTCGACGACGCTCTTGTCCGGCTGACTGCTGCGGGAACGCTGGTCCGCGGCGAGTTTCGGCCGGATGGGACGGAGCGCGAGTGGTGCGATCCGGAGGTCCTTCGAATGCTCCGTCGCCGCTCCCTCGCGCGGTTGCGGCGCGACGTCGAGCCGGTCGAGGCGGCGGTACTGGCGCGCTTTCTTCCCGCCTGGCAAGGCGTGACAGGCTCCGGGGTGATGCCACCACCACTCCGTGCCAGCGCAGCCCTCGAGCGTCTTGCCGAAGTCGTGGACCAGTTGACCGGCGTCGCCATTCCTGCCTCGGTCCTGGAACGCGACGTGCTGACCGCTCGGGTTCCGGGCTACCAGCCCAGGCTCCTTGACGAGCTCGGCTCGCTGGGCGAGGTCGCCTGGGTCGGGCGAGGGACGCTCGGGCGCGACGATGGGCGGGTCGTCCTCTATCGGCCCGGTCGCGAGCTGTTGCGGTCAATCGGCGCCCCGGATGCGGCCGCCATCCCCGCCGGCCCGCGCCACGAGGCAATCCGTGCGCACCTTGGGACGCGGGGTGCGTCCTTCTATCGCGAGTTGTTGGTCGCCGCAGGCGGCGGACCGGACCGCGAGGTGCTCGACGCCCTTTGGGATCTGGTCTGGGGAGGCGAAGTCACGAACGACACCTTTGCTCCCCTCAGGGCCCTGCGCTGGAAGCGACCGACCCGCTCGACGGCGCGACCTCGAGCTGGCCGCCTGACGGCACTGGGCCCACCGGAGGCGGCCGGCCGATGGTCCCTCGTGGCCGGCGATCTGCCAGCTGCCTCGCCGACGGAGCGACAACATGCCGTTGCCCTGGCCCTGCTGGATCGTTACGGCGTCCTGACCAGGGACGCCGTCATGTCCGAGGACCTCGCCGGCGGATTCGCCGGCGTCTACCCCATCCTGCGGGCGTTGGAGGACACGGGACGGGTGCGCCGAGGCTACTTCGTCGAAGGACTCGGTGCCGCCCAGTTCGCCCTCCCCGGGGCGATCGATCGACGCCGCGCAGCGCGGGAGCCCGAGGGTGGGGGTCCGCGGCCCTTGACGTTCCTGCTCGCGGCCACGGATCCCGCGAACCCCTACGGTGCATCGCTGCCGTGGCCGCGTCGAGGAGAGGCGGATCGGCGGCCACTCCCTCGCGCCGCCGGCGCCTACGTGGTCCTTGTCGACGGCGCTGCGGTCCTGTACGTCGAGCGCGGCGGACGCTCACTCCAGACTCTGCCGGCCTTCGATGACCCGGCCGCTCGGACCGAGGCTCTCCGCGCGATCCGCGGGCTGGTTGGCCCGGGACGCGAGCGCGAGCTGCTGGTGACCAAGGTCGATGGAGCTCCAGTCGCCGACTCGCCGTACCGCGAGGCGCTCGTGGAGGCCGGCTTCACTCCCGGCTATCGAGGTCTGGCACTGCGTACATCGCCCTGATCGGTCGAGCGAGCGGAGCGCCCAGAGCGGTCGCCCGCGCGGCTCGGGCGCCCAGATCGGCGAGGCGCGCGAAGGGCCTTTCCCTCGGTCTCCCGCAGCCGGTCAACGCGGTACCCGGCTCGCTCAACGGCACGCAGGAGTCGGGTGGCACGCGACTTGGCCGTTCGTGAGGAGCTACCGTCGATCACCTCGGCCGCGGCAACAAGATCAACGAACGCCGCGAGACGATCGCCATCGAGCCAGTCAACGCCCTCCCAGGCGTGGACTCCGATGACGGCACCGACGAGGGGGTCACCAAGCCACGCCGCGAGACGGAGCCGTGTGCCGCGCGGAGAGGCCACTGCGGCCGAAACCGCCCGCCCGTCGGCCGCCAGGCCCCGGACGGTGTTGGGATCGACGTTCCAGCGGCGGACGAGCGACACTTCGAGCGGACGCAGGAGCCGAAGTTCGTCAACGATGCCCGGCCCGAAGGCCGCCATGAGCGGCTCGAGGATGAGCCAGCTGTTCAGACGGGCGGATGTCATTGCGTCGCGTTCGCCACCGTCGAGGGCGCGTCGGCGATCGCTCGCCGTTCCCGTCGCGGAAACGATCGCAGTCGCAATTGGCTGTGCCCGACCGGGCATCACGCCAATGGCCGCCAGCAGATCCGGCAGTCGATCGACGTCGACGACGGCATCCTCCAGGGCCTGGTGAATCGGCCGCAGTTCGAGATCGCGGAGCGTGTCGTCCAGGCCGAGTACTCCGCCATCACCGAGTTCGTCGGCGAGTCGCCTCCACGGCGTCCCGGGCGCGTCGCGCTCCTCGCGGAAATCCGTGAGGACGCGCGTCTCGTAGGCACGGGGGGCGAGTCTCAGGCCGCGTTCGTGGAATACCTGTGCCGGGGTGAGGTACTCGAGCCCGGAGCGCTCATCGCGGTAGCGGATCACGATCG
>JBDTQY010000012.1:0-5622 GCA_039931955.1 Chloroflexota bacterium | reverse complement strand
AAGAGCGTCGCCCCGGTGGCGAAGTGCATGCAGAACCGGATCGCGTGGGGTGCGCCCGTTGGCGATCGGCAGTCTGGCCGTTGGAATGCCCGTCGCCTCATATGCGCTCGGCGAGAACGTCCCGACCGCGTGGGCCCCCGACTGCTCCGCGAACCAGTCGACCTGTGCCGCAAGGCGAGCCCGGAATGGGCCCGACCCGACGAGGCCCGCAGGATCGAAACTGATGACCCTGGCCCGGCATCCGACCTGACGGAGGGCCGAGACCTGATCAGCCACGAAACGGCCCGCCACTGCGTCGCTGATGGAGGGGAACCAGCTCGCAATGACAAGGACGTCTCTGACGGGATCGGTCACCTCCCGACAGTACCATCGACCCCCCGGACCGGCCGAGAGCGGGCTCAGTACTCGCCTCGAGTCCCGCCTCGGTCGTGCCGCTATCCTTCGATTCGATATCGTCCGCCGCTCCCGGCAGATCTCGTAGAGGACCACCCGCCCGTCATGCCGATCGTCGCCCGCCCCGGGACAGGTACCAGCCTGGCCGGAGGATCCATCGTTCTGCCTGCCGCCGAGTGCACACATACACTCCCGCCGGTCGCGGCCACCCCGTGGATCGGAGCGCCCGGAACCGCGGGCGCGGTGGCCGTCGTCGGGGCCGGCAAGATGGGTCTTCCGCTAGCCGCTCAGTTCGCCGGCCACGGGTGGAACGTGATCGCAGTAGACGTGCAGACGGCTGTTGTGCAGTCCATCAATGAGGGCCGCTCCCATATCGGGGAGGAACCTGGAGTTGCGGAGCTGGTTGCCGAAGCCCACCGAGCTGGACGCCTGCGGGCGACGACCGATGGCCTCGCGGCGGCGCGGGAGGCGGATGTCATCGTCCTGATCGTCCCGGTCATGCTCGATGCGGAGCACCAGCCCGACTACCGCTACATGGACGGGGCGGTGGAGGCCATTGGACCGGGTGTGCATCAGGACAGCCTCGTGATCTTCGAGACCACCCTGCCGGTCGGTGACACGCGCCAGCGGTTCGCGCCCATGCTTGAGCGAGCGGCGGGTCTCGTGGCCGAGTCGGACTTCCTCGTCGCCTTTTCGCCCGAGCGTCTCTACTCGGGGGCCGCGATGCAGAACCTGGCGACCTATCCGAAGCTCGTGGGTGGGCTCGGCCCCCGCTCCACCGATATGGCCGCGCGCTTCTACGATTCGGTCCTGGACACCGAAGTGGTGGCCATGAGCTCGGCCGAAGCCGCGGAGTTCTCCAAGCTCGCGGACACGACCTACCGTGATGTCAACATTGCTCTGGCGAATGAGTTCGCTGCATATGCTGACCGCGTCGGGGTCGATATCGGCGAAGTCATTGCCGCGGCGAACAGCCAGCCCTACAGCCACATCCATCAGCCGGGGCTCGGCGTGGGAGGTCACTGCATCCCCGTCTACCCGCACTTCCTCCTGTCACGTGCACCTGAACTCACTCTTGTTGCCCGGTCTCGGCAGATCAATGACGGCCAGATCGACGTCGCGCTCGAGGCCACTGGTTCTGCCCTCGGGGGACTGGCCGGGAAGACGGTGCTCGTGCTCGGTCTGACATACCGCTCCGGAGTCAAGGAACTCGCCTACTCGCGAGCGCTGCCTCTTGTCGATGCCCTGAATGCAGCCGGGGCGCGGGTCCTGGCCTACGACCCACTTCTCAACGATGACGACCTGGCCGATCTTGGCGCCGAGGGGTACCTGTGGGGCACTCCTGCAGACGTTCGAGCGATCATCACCCAGACGGCCGACCCGCTCTGGGCAGAACTGGATCTGGCGCTTTTTCCTGACCTCGCCATCGTCGTGGACGGGAGGAACAGCCTTGCCAATATGCGGCGACCCGGTGCGGTTGCCTACCGCGGCATTGGCGTCCAGGCGAGGGTCTGAGGCCCAACCGGCACCAGCGGACCTGACACCGCTACGCTTGCCGCGTGAAGATCGTCAGCGTCGTTGGTACGCGACCGCAGCTGATCAAGGCTGCCGTGCTCCAGCCGGTTCTCCGCGCTCGTCACCACGAGGTCTTCGTGGATACCGGCCAGCATTGGGACCAGGCCATGGCTGGCACGTTCCTCGACGAGCTTGAGATCGAGCGCCCGGACCACTCTCTTGCCGCCGGCGGAGGCGGACACGCCGAGCAGACCGCCGCGATGCTGACGCGGTTGGAGCCGGTCATCCTCGCTGAGCGCCCCGACATCGTCCTCGTCTACGGCGACACCAACTCGACGCTCGCCGGCGCCCTCGTCGCTGCGAAACTCGGGATTCCTGTCGCGCACGTCGAGGCCGGTCTGCGCAGTTTCGATCGCAGGATGCCCGAGGAGATGAATCGGGTCATGGTCGATCACCTGTCGACCTGGCTGTTCGCACCGACGCCATCTGCCGTGTCGCACCTTCGTGACGAGGGGATCACGCGAGGGGTCACCCTCGTGGGCGATCTCATGCAGGACCTCGCCGCGCGGGTCTCGCGCCTCGTCAAGGATGAGCGCGCGCTCGATGCTGTCGGCGCCCGCCTGGCGCGGGCAGATCCGAGGCTCGGTCGGCTCCATCCCGGGGCCTACTTGTTCGCGACGATCCACCGAGCCGAGAATCGCGAGCCGGAATCGATGCGGGCGTGGGTGAGCATGCTGGACCGGGTCTCGGGGCCGGATCGACCGGTGATCCTCGCGCTCCATCCGGGCACGCGTGCGGCGCTGGAGCATGCCGAGCTCGTGCTCGGGCCCGACGTCCTGGTCATCGAGCCGCAGGGCTACCGAACATCGCTCGCATTGCAGGTGCACGCAGCGGCCGTGCTGACTGACTCCGGCGGGGTCCAGCGCGAAGCGGGATGGCTGGGTGTTCCCTGCCTCGTTCTTCGGTCCACGACCGAGTGGACCGAGGCCGTACTGGACTCGGGCGGCGACATGCGTCTGGTCGGGACGGATACGGGGCGAGCGCAGGCGGCTCTGGCCGAACTGGCCCCGGCCAACGATGCGCCGAGGCGCGCCCGAGCTCGTGCGGAGGCCCTCGACGTCGCTTCTGCTGGGGCAGCTCAGGCGATTCTCGACGCTCTTGATCGAGAGCCCTGAGCATGCGGGTCGTCATGTACGTCATGAACGACGTGGCGCACGACTCGCGAGTCAGGCGGGAGGCAGCCACGTTGGCTGCAGCCGGCCACGAGGTCACGATCATGGCGACGCCGCTGCCGGAGACCAGGAGCGACCCGCGCGATCCAGACGATCTGCCCGGGGTCCGAATCCTCCGCGTCGCGGTTCCCACGGGTACGCCATGGTGGGCCACGGCGGTCAGGGCCCCGTGGCGACTTCCGGTGCTCGGATCGATTGCCCTCCTGCCATGGACCATCGTTCGTGCGGCCTGGGTGATCAGCGTGAACCGCCTGCTCGGCAGGCCAGTCCAGGCTGGCGGCATCGACTTCGTCCGTCGCTGGCGCGTCGAGTGGCTCGGATGGTGCCGTTCAGCCGTGAGCGCAGCGCCAATCGCCGACGTTCATCACGCCCACGACATGGAAGCGCTGCCGGCCGCCCGCACCGCGGCGCGACGTGATGGCTCGCGCTACGTATATGACAGTCATGAGATCTACATGGCCTGGGGGCCCGTACTCCGCCAGCCGAGGCTCGTCCGCCGGCTGGTGGGCGCGTGGGAGCGCCGACTCGCTCGGGGTGCAGCGGCTGTGATCACGATCGGTGAGGGCGTCGCGGGCGAGCTGGCGGCCGCCTTTGGCCTGCCGGAGATCCTCGTCGTCCGGAACTGCCCGCCGAAGTGGCAGCCCCCTGCCACGCCGCAGAATCACATTCGGAGAGCGGCAGGTATCGACCCCGATGTCCCGCTGGTCCTGTGCCACGGCGGGTTCATGGCGAACCGCGGTTTGGAACAGACGGCCGAAGCGATGCTCGAACCGGGGCTGGAGCACGCACATCTCGTCTTCCTTGGCTATCGGGCCGCGTTCCTGAACGCGATCCTTGGCGATCCGCGCCTTGCCGGCCGGGTCCACTATCTCCCGGCGGTGCCACCCTCCGATGTCGTCGCCTGGGTCGCCGAGGCGGACGTCGATGTCATCGCCATCCAGCCAGTCGACCTGAACAGCCGACTTTCCGTGCCGAACAAGCTGTTCGAGAGTCTCGCCGGCGGCGTACCCGTCGTGTCCACCGACATCGCCGAACGGCGGCTGATACTCCTTGGCGACCCGGAGGGCCCCCTCGGGGCGTTGTGTGACCCGACCAGCCCGGCATCCATCGCACGGGCTGTCCGATCGATTCTGGAGCTGGATCAGGCAGCGCGGACGTCGATGCGGACGCGGATTCTCACAGCTGCCCATGCCCGTTGGAACTGGGAGACGGAATCGCTGGTGTTGATCGACCTGTATCGGCGACTTGCCTCTGACGCAACCGGGTCGCTGCCGATCTAGAGGCGTATGGGCGCCTTGATCCCGGGGTCTCGACCTTCGATCCCGGCATCGACGATCGGTGGCAGCGGCTCGGGCTGCGCCCCATTCATTCGAATATCGGACCGAGCCTCGTGGAGGCGGACGACGTCGTCCGGCTGTCCCGCCGCGACGACGTTGCCTCTCTCGAGGAGCACGGCGTGGTTGCAGAATTCCCGAGCCCACGACATGTCATGGGTCACGAGCACGATGGCCCGAGCGGCCTGCATCAACTCCACGACGCGGGCCTGGCTCTTCGACCGGAAGGTGGCGTCCCCCGTTCCAAGAACTTCGTCGAGCAGCAGGACGTCTGGTTGGACGGCCGTGGCGATGCTGAATCCAAGACGAGCGTTCATGCCCGAGCTGTACGTCTTGATCGGTGCGTCGATGAACTGGCCCAGGCCGGCGAACTCGATGATCCCGGGTGTCCGGCGGACCATGTCCTGGTGATCGATGCCCATGAAGGCCCCGGCCAGCTGGATGTTGTCGCGGCCGCTCAGCTCGGGGTCGAAGCCGGCTCCGAGGGTCAGCAGGCTGGAGATCCGACCGTTCACGCTGATCAGGCCCTCGTCGGGCTGAAGGATCCCAGCGAGGACCTGCAGGAGAGTTGACTTCCCCGCTCCGTTTGGCCCGATGACGGCCAGTGATTCGCCCGGCGCCACCCTGAAGGACACATCCCGAAGGGCCCAGAAGTGCCCGGGACCGTTGCGCCGCTTGTTCAGGTTCTTGAACGACTCGCGGATCGTGTTCTTCCGGGTCAGTCGCAGGTTGTAGCGAACACCGAGGGTTCTGACGTCGATCGCCGGCTGCATCAGATGACCTTCGCGAACGCTGGTTCGACGCGCCGGAAGACAACGACGGCGATGACCAGAAGGACCACCGACTCCCCAAGGACGAGCGCAAGTGCCGTCCAATCGGGAGCATGCCCGTAGTAGATGAGATCGCGATACGCTCCGAAGAGGGCGGCGAAGGGATTGAGGTTATAGATCGTGGCGATCTCCGGGTGGCGGGCCGTGAGCGACGCGATCTGGTCGGCGCCGTACAGGGCGGGAGACAGATAGAACCAGATTCGCAGGGCATGGATCGAGACGTTGCCCACGTCCCGGAAGAAGACCGTCACCGCCGAGGCAAGAAGCGTGATCCCCAGGGTCAGGACGAACTGCACCGCGGCAACCACGGGGATCGCG
>JBDTQY010000011.1:0-2064 GCA_039931955.1 Chloroflexota bacterium | reverse complement strand
ACACCGCGGCGCTGGATCGGCAACTCAACGACAAGGGCTACATCATTCCCGGCCTCGGCGACGCCGGCGACCGCCAGTTCGGGACCGGCAACTCCGGCTAACGTCCCTCAGCCGGCCCGGACGTCGCGACGCCTGAAACCGAGACCACCGATCACGGCCAGCGCGAAAGCCGGTCCCGCCAGCGCCAGATAGCGCCACGCGGCGGTCGGCTGGACCAGGGGATCGTCCGCGAACGCCCAGTCCCACGGGGAGATGTGGCGCCAGGGCGCAAGGGTGGCATTGAGCGGGAACAGGGCGACCACCAGGTAGCCCGTGACCCCGACCGCGATCGCCAGCCCCATGGCAAGGGACGGCCTGGGCAGCCAGCCCGCGATCAGGAAAGCGAGCCCGGCATGCACGAGCGCGAGGAGGGCACACAGGGACACCGTCGCCACGATGTTCGAGGCATCGATCTTGAGCCCGATCAGGGCGTCGAAGGAGACTTGTGCGACCACGATGACCGTGGACACGATTGCGATGGCCAGCACGAGGGCCACGACCCGACCCGACCACAGCGCCGAACGGGATACGGGCTGGGCGATGAACAGTTCCAGGCGGCCGGCGTCCTCCTCGCCGGCGGTCTGGCCACTGGCCATGGCGGCCGCGGCGCCGATCAGGAGCAGCGGGATCAGGAACTCATAAAGATTGCCGCGCAGGAATCCGGCTGGTGTCCCGATGTCCTGCATCCCGAGCGCCTCGACGAGCCCGCTCGGCATCGATTCGAAGGCTTGACTGAGCGCCGATGAGCCCTTGAAGGCCGGCCAGAAGGCGACCGTGGCGCCGACGAAGGCCGACAGGGCGAGACCCCAGACGATGCTGGACCGCCGCAGATTACGCAGCGGAACCAAGACGAGTTCGAGTTGCCGGCGGTTCATGACGCCTCCGCGTACAAGTCGAGGAACGCTTCCTCGAGGTCCGGCTCTTCCACGAGCATGCTCACCACCGGGTGGCGAGCCAGGACCTCGAGCAGTGGCTGGATCGGACCTGAGAGAATGCCGATCAGCCGGTGATCGTCGACGGTCGTTTCGATGATGCCCGTCAGGTCGGCGAGTTCGGCGACCGGTGGCTCACCCTCGAACCAGACCTCGACGCGCTGTCGCGCCCGCCCTCGCAGCTCGTTGACCGTCCCGAGCGCAACGATCTTCCCGGCGCTGAGCACCGCCACCCTGTCGGCGGCGCGCTGTACCTCACTGAGGACATGGGATGACAGGAAGACGGTTGTTCCACGGTCTCGCTCTTCCCTGACCAGGCTCAGGAATTCGTGCTGCACCAGGGGGTCGAGGCCGCTGGTCGGCTCATCGAGGATCAGAAGCTCTGCGTTCGAAAGGAACGCGAGGAGCAGGGATACCTTGCGGCGGTTGCCGCTCGAGAGGTCGCGCATCGGGCGCTCGAGGTCGAGGCCCAGGCGCTCCGCGAGTTCGTCGCGCCGCTCCGTCCTGAACCCGCCGCGCAGCCGGCCGATGCTCTTTACGAGGTCCGCTCCCGACGTGCGATCAGGGAGCCGCAGCTCTCCAGGTACGTACGCGACACGCGATCGCACAGCCACGCCGTCGGCGCGAGGATCGAGACCCAGCACCTCGATCGTGCCCGCCGTCGGACGCAGAAGGTCGAGCAGGCATCGGATCGTGGTCGACTTGCCGGCCCCGTTCGGACCGAGGAACCCGAACACCTCGCCCCGGCGGACCTCCAGGTTGATCCCGCGCACTGCGTGAATGTCCCCGTAGTCCTTGATGAGCCCTTCGACGCGGAGGGCTGGCCCAGCGGCCTTTGGCTGGGTGGGCGGTTCGGTCATGGAGTCTCCTTGGTGCTTGGCGGGCCGACGGGACGGAGCCCGTTCATCAACAGGTCGAACGAAGTTGGCCCAATTCTGGAAATCGGAACGCGGTCCCGGTCCAGGACCCACAGCACGGACATGCCCTCGAGGAGGGCGATGATCGAGACGGCGACCGTATCCGGGTCGGTCTCGCGGAATTCGCCGCGGGCGATGCCTTCGGCGACGAGTGCCGCCAGTTCCTCCCGGTAGCT
>JBDTQY010000010.1:0-12811 GCA_039931955.1 Chloroflexota bacterium | reverse complement strand
TGACCTCGCGGTACTTGACCTGGAAGTTCCGCCATGGCGCGCCGCGCATCCAGCGCGGCTCGGGACGGCCCTCCGCGAGGTCGCGCTCCAGCGTTTCCATGAACCGCCGGCTTTCATCCGGCGGCAGGGCCCACGCACCCATCTCCGCGTAGCTGCCGCCGGGCACGTAGATCCGACCGAGCGTTGGATGGTCATCCAGCCAGGCGGAGGGCGTGGTGGTATGCAACCATTCGGCGTTCGATTCAAGGGCCTCGAAGAAGCGATCCACCCATCGACTCTCGCCCCAGCAGAGTTCCCAGGTGGAAGGCCATGCCCCGAACTTCTCACCGTCGTCGCCCATGGTTCCCACGCGCTCGCCTCCCTCGGTAGCGTGATCGCGCAGGTAGGCGATGACGTCCTCGACGGGCCGGAATGGAATTCGGGTTCGCAGTCCTTGCTCGGTTCCGAAGACCGTCAGCAGACGCCCCTGATCGTCGGTGGAGTAGGGCCCCCACATCTCGTCCTCCGGGACACCGGCTGCCCGGAAGTGGGAATCGTCGAGGATCGTGGCTCGGTACCCGGCCGCAACCAGCGATACGGGCAGGTCCGGTTCCCAGACGCGCTCGGCAAGCCAGGCGACCCCGGGGCGCTGGCCGAAGAGCCGCTCGACTTCGCGGGCCATGCGCTCCAGTTGGGCGACACGATCGCGCTCCGGAATGGAGGCCAGGACCGGCTCGAAGTGCCCACCGCCGAGAATCTCGACCTGACCGCGGGCAACGAGGACGGCCAAGCGATCGAGGAAATCAGGGTGCTCCCGGGCCAGCCACTCGAGGAGCGGACCCGTGTAATGGAGACCAACCCGGACCGCCGGATGGCGCTCCAGCGCCTCGACCATCGGCAGGTAGGCGGCCCTGTAGGTTTCCTCGATCACCCAGCCGAAATTGCCGACGGGCTGGTGGTTGTGGAGGGACAGGGCGAGCCCGATTTGGCGAGACACGATGACTCCTCGCAGAAAGGTTCTTGACACTGGTCGGAGCCGCTGATACGGTCCGGTAAACCGGTTTGCTAAACCGCTTTTCCGGTTCGCGTCCCGATGATACAGGAGCCCTTCCCCTCGATCCCGGGGCTGGGCCCACCGGACTGCTGGAGGCCCTTGGTTGGAGCAGGCGACGCGACGAGCGACGATCGCGGATGTGGCGAAGGCCGCTGGTGTTTCAAAGGCGGCGGTTTCGTTCGCCTTCAATACCCCTGAGCGCCTGAGCGCGGACACCGTTGCCCGGATCCGCGGAGTCGCCTCCGGGCTGGAGTATCGCCCGGATCCCGTGGCCCGGATGCTCGCTCAGCGTCGGACCTTGACCGTGGGCATCCTCACCCCACAGGGGCTCGACGTCATCTTCACCAACCCGTACTTCGGCGAGTTCAGCGCCGGCGTCGCCAAGGCGGCGGAGGCCGCTGGCCTGGCTATTCAGTTCATCTCGCCCCTCCACGGTTCGCTCGCTCGAGCGGTAGATCGCGCCACGGTCGACGGCATCATCGCGGTGGGCCTCGGCCGTGATCACCCGGAGATCGCCCAGATCCGGCGATCGAACATGCCGCTTGTCCTTGTTGATTCAATTGCCCTTCCCGATGAGCCGGCTGTCCTGGTCGATGACGAGGGCGGGGCCGCCGCAGCAGCTGCCCACCTGGTGGAGCTCGGGCATCGGTCGTTCGTGGTCATCGGGATCGAAGCGCCGTCGGCTGGTTTGTCGGCCGATCCGACCGCGGATCCGGACTGGGTCACCTCGCGACGCCTCCGGGGCTACCGGGCGGCCGCCGGGGCAGCCGGGATCACGATTGCCGATGACGTCGTCATGGTCGGCCCGGCCAGCATGGATGGAGGCACCGCGGCCTTCCGGCGAGCGTGGGACTCAGGGCTCCGCCCGACCGCGGTCATGGCCATGAGTGATGCGATGGCGATCGGAGTGCTGCGCGCCGCACGGGAACTCGGACTCCGGGTACCAGCCGACCTTTCGATCATCGGTTTTGATGACCTTGACGTCGCCAACTACACCGACCCACCGTTGACGACGGTCCATCAGCCGAATCGCCAGAAGGGCGAAGAGGCGGTCCGTATGATTCTTGACGGGGGCCGTCAGCGCGATTCGCTGCCGGCCCAGCACCACTTTGCCACGCACCTTGTCGTCCGCGGTTCCACCGCACCGGCGCCGCACTCGCGGCAGGAGGTGGTCGGCGACGGGACGTGAGGCCAGGGACGACCCCGCGATCGCGGGGGCGCCACCCCATCGAAGGGCACCGGATGATCCGGCGCCGTCTGTTCGAGCCGGAACCATCCGGCCGAAACCTTGGAATTACTCTCAGGAGGAGAAAACCCAGATCATGAAGACACCGAAGCGCTTCCTTGCGCTATTCGCAGCTGTCGCGATCGTCGCGGCAGCCTGTGGGGGCGGGGCCACCTCGGCCCCATCGTCCGCGGCGACCAATGCACCGACGACGGCGCCGACCGATAGCGGACCCACCCCGCTCTCGGGCAGCCTGACCGTTTGGCACTCCTACGGCTCGTCCGGCGGGTCCGCCGAGTTCCGCGCTTTCTCGCGGATCCTCGATGACCTCAAGGCCAAGTACCCTGATCTGACCGTCAACGCCATTGAGATCAAGTTCGACGATCTCTACAAGAACTTCGAGGCCGAGTCCGGCGCCGGTGGCGGCCCCGACATGTTCATCGGCCCCAACGACAGCCTCGGGAACGAGGCTCGCGGTGGCTATCTCGTGGACCTCAGCGGCAAGATCGACGACGTTCTCGCGACCTCGATCGACGTTGCCGTTTCCGGCTCCAAGGTCGATGGCAAGGTGTACATGGTCCCCGAGTCCCTCAAGGCCGTGGCCATGAACTACGACAGCTCCATCGTCACCAGCCCGCCCACCACCACGGACGAGCTCCTGGCCTACTCAACGGCCAATCCGGGCAAGGTCGGCATGATCACCGGCGCCTACTTCGGCTGGGGCCTCTACTCCGCCTTCGGCGGCAAGATCTTCGATGATGCGGGCAAGTGCGTCGCCGACGCCAACAGCGGCATCGCCGATGCCCTGTCGTTTGTCAAGGCGCTCAAGGACTCGGGTGCCGTCGTTGACTCCGATTACGGCAAGGTCAACGATGCCTTCCTGAACAAGCAGACCGACATCATGTTCAACGGCAACTGGACGCTCGGCGACTACAAGTCGGCCCGCCCCGGCCTCGCCGTCGGACCGATGCCGGCAGGCCCCGGAGGCCCGGCCAAGACCATGGCCGGCGTCGATGGCTGGTACATCAACGCTGCCTCCAAGAACATCGACCTCGCGATCGCGGTGGCCAAGGAGTTCGTCTCCGAAGCGGCGCAGCGAACGTACGTCGACATCGCAGGCCATGTGCCGGCCAACAAGAACGTCACCGTGCTCGATCCGCTCGTGAAGGGATTCACGGACGCGATCCTGCTGGGCGATGCTCGTCCGCAGATCGAGCAGTTCGGCAACTACTGGGGACCGTTCGGCGACGCGTGGTCGAAGGCAATTCCGGATGACGGCTCGGCCGGTGGAGACACCACCGCCCTCGTCGCGGAGGCGTGCACCACGCTCGGCAAGTAACTCCTCGTCAATGAGCGGCTCGACCCCACGGGTCGGGCCGTAGACGGTTGGGGCATCCGATTGCGGGTGCCCCAACCGCGTACCCTGTTTGGCACACATCCGGGAGGAGGATCCGTGGCTGAGGCAGCTATCCCGAAGCGATCACTGCTCACGCGCCTGATCGGATCAGGCCGGTCCAGCCGGATTGCCTACCTCTATCTCGTCCCGGCCCTCCTCGTGATGAGCGTCATCACGATGTACCCGCTGGCATTCCAGGTCTGGATGTCCTTCACGGATATGCAGCTGATCCACCTCAACCTGCGACTCGGCAAGGTCCCGGATTTCGTCGGCATCCAGAACTACATCGATGTCATTGCCAGCCAGCTGGCGATCCCCAATTACAACTTCCTCCGGATCGTCATCTACAACCTCTGGTGGGCGCTGACGAACGTCGCGATCCACCTGGTCCTCGGCGTGGCGATCGCGCTGTTGTTGAACGTCAAGGGTCTCAAGTTCCGGAAGTTCTACCGGGCCCTGTTCATCCTTCCGGTGGTCATTCCGCCGATCATCGTGGCGACGGTCTGGGCCAACATGTTCGATGCTCAGAACGGGGCGATCAACCTGCTGATCGGTGGTCTCGGGAAGTTCATCGGGATGCCTGCCGAAGTGTTCCAGGTGGACTGGCTGCGCCAGGTCAAGTCTCCGATCGACTGGCTCCTGCCGTCGTGGGACGGCGGGCCCAACCTGTCGCTGCCGCTCGCCTTCTACGCGATGCTGGCGACGAACACCTGGCTGGGCTGGCCGCTGAATTCCGTGGTCGCTACCGGCGCCCTGCAGAGCATCCCCCACGAGCTCTACGAGGCGGCCGAGATCGACGGCGCCAACCCGCGCCAGAAGTTCCGTCACATCACCCTGGCGTACCTGCGGCCGGCCATGATCCCGTACGCCATCTATGGCTTCGTGATCACCTTCAACCTGTTCTTCCTGGCCTACTTCATGTCCGCCGGCGGACCGGCCGGCCGGACCGAGCTCCTCGTCACCCAGGCCTACCGGCTGGCCAACGAGCAGCGGCTGTACGGTGTCGCCGCAGCCTTCGCGGTGATCATGTTCTTCATTCTGCTGGCCATCACCCTGGTCGCGAATCGCCTGACCAAGGCGACCCAGAGCTACAGTCTGTGAGGCGGGACCGATGACGACGCCGAACCCCACCACCTACACCCGATCCACCTCACCATTCCGGCTCTGGAGCCGGCGCGATGAGCCCGGACTGATCCGGCAGCTCGGGCTCCAGCTCCTCTGCCTGCTCGTCCTGTTCACGGTCCTGTTCCCGATCGTGTGGGTCGTCAGCCTGTCGCTTGACCCCCTCAACCGATCACGCCCCCTTGGCCTGAGCATCATTCCCGACGGCGCCACCTTGGAGGCCTACGCTCAGGTCCTCAAGCAGCCCACGAACAACCCCATTTCGTTCCTCAACCTGACCCTCAACAGCCTCAAGATCGCGCTCGGGACCTCACTCATCTCGGTCGGCATCGGCGTTTCGGCCGCGTATGCCTTCTCCCGTCTCGCCTTCCGCGGACGGCAGGTCCTGATGCTGGCGATCCTCGCCGTCCTGATGCTGCCGGCGGTCGCCACCCTGGTGCCCCTCTTCGTGATGCTGAACTCCGTCCGGGTTGACCTGCCGCTCATCGGCGAGTTCAACCTGCGGCAGTCGCTGCTCGGCGTCGGACTGGCCATCGTCTCGGGCCTCCTGCCGTTCGCGATCTGGAACCTCAAGGGCTACCTGGACACGATTCCGCGCGATCTGGAGGAAGCCGCGGCCGTGGACGGCGCGAGCATCAACCAGACATTCCTGCGGATCATCCTGCCGCTCTCTGTCCCGGCCCTGGCCGTGACCGGTTTCCTGGGATTCATCGCCGGCTGGACGGAGTTCTACTTCACCTCGACCTTCCTGTCAGGCCAGGTGGAGAACCACACGCTCGCCCTGGCGCTCAATGCCATGGTCGGCCAGTTCTCGAGCACGCCCTGGTCCCTTTTCTCGGCCTTCGCGATCATGTTCGCGGTGCCGCCGGCGATCGTCTACTTCATCGCCCAGCGGTGGATCACTTCGGGGCTGGCCATCGGCGGCGTCAAGGGCTGAGATTCACGACCACGGTCGAGCGCGCCGGGATCTCGGCCAGCGGGGTGTAGCCGTCGAGGCCGCCCGTGACGGTGACGATGGGATCGGTGGGTTCCGCGCTGTAACCGGGCGCGGACACGAACGCCACGGTCGCCCGCGGCGCACCGCACAGCGGGCCTGTCGCCAGTGACAGGCCCTGACCGCTCGCGGGCTCGTCCCCCAGGTTCTGGATCACCAGGGCCCCTCGGTCCGCCTGCCAGCGGAGGGTCACGGCCACGTCGCTCCGCGCGACTTCGATGCGGGTCGCGCTGCCGGACCAGAGCACCGGGTTCGCCGCCCGCAGGTGGATGAGGTTCCGGTAGATCGACAGCAGGGACGCTGGATCCGCGGACTCGGACCCTACGTTCGTCGTTGGCGGTCCGTTCCAGAACGGTTCCCACGGGCTGCCGCTCGTGAACCCGTGACGCGGTTCGGTCTGATCCCAGGGGAATGGGGTCCGGAGGTTCTCATCGGGCTTGCTGCCGGCGATCCCCAGCTCCTCGCCGTAGTAGACAAATGGCACCCCCGGCCCGGTCAGGAGGGCGGCCGCGGCCAGACTCGCGGCGCGCTCGTCGCCACGGAGTTCCGTCATGACGCGGCGCTGGTCGTGGTTCGTCAGGAAGGTTGCGGCGGACCCTGCCGGGTAGCGCTCCGAGAGGTCCTGCATCCCGACCGTGAGCGTCGTCGCGTCGCCGAGGCGCGCGGCACCCAGGGCTGCCGGCCCGATGCCGAAGTCGAAGGCCATATCCAATGACCCGCCCTCGACGTATCCGGACGTGATGATCCGCGGCTCCCAGACCTCGCCAAGTACCAGGGCCTCCGGGTGGCTGGCATGAACGCGGTCACGAAACGCTGACAGCCACGCCCTGGTTTCCGGGGTGTTGACCTGCGACGTCGGGCCGGTTTCGATGAGGTGCTTCGCCGCGTCCAGGCGGAAGCCGTCCACCCCGCGGTCAAGCCACTCGCCGGCGATGCGCTGGATCTCGGTTGTCACATCCGGGTTCCGCAGGTTGAGGTCCGGCATCCCCGACCAGAACGCGCCGTAATACCAGCCGGCCGAGCTCGGGTGCCATGGCGAGCCGCCGGCCACGCTGGGCCAGCCGGGATCGGTCTCCGACCAGTTGTACCAGTCCCGATGCGGGCCGCCCGCGAGGGCGTCCTTGAACCACGGGTGATCCACCGACGTGTGGTTGACCACGAGATCCAGGAGGACCTTGATGCCCCGGGCGTGGGCAGCGGCGACGAAGGCATCGAAGGCCCCGAGGTCGCCGTAGTCGCTGGCGATCGCGTCGTAGTCCAGCGTGTCGTAGCCGTGGTAGCTCGGGGACTCGAAGATCGGCATGAGCCAGATCCCGCTCACGCCGAGGTCGGAAGTCGTGGCGGGGTCACCGTCGTTGAGATAGTCGAGCTTGGCCGTCAGGCCGGCAAGATCACCGATTCCATCGCCGTTCGCATCCGAGAACGAGCGAACAAAGGCTTCATAGAAGACGCGATCCTGCCACCATTGCGCGGTGTCCGCGGGCCGAGCCGCGGCATCAGCGCAGGCCGGACTCGTCGGGGTCGTGTCGGCCGTCGGAGCGGTGGTCGGGCTGATGCTGATCTCGGGACCCACGGACGCTCGTTGGGCCCCACAGGCCGATCCGAGCAGCGCCACGACCACGAACAGGGACAGGCGGGCAGTCCACTGCCAGCGGCCCGCCCGCCGGGGCGACGACCGGCTCACGCGCAAGGGAGGCAAGGCGTTGGATCATTGGACATCGGGCCCGAAGTATCGCATCGCACCGGAGCCGGGGAGCCAGCCGCGCGGCCCCCGGGGCTCGGCTCCCAGGAGGGGCTGCACCCGATGAGTGCGGACGTTCCCGCCTGGGCCCGCGATGCGGTCTTTTACCAGGTCTTCCCCGATCGATTTGCATCCAGCGCCCGAGTGGAGGATCCGGGGCCGATGGAACCCTGGTCGGCCGCACCGACGGTTCACGGCTTCAAGGGCGGTGACCTGCTTGGCCTCGCCGAGCGGCTCGGCGAGCTGGTGGACCTTGGGGTCACAGCGCTCTACCTCAACCCGATCTTTACGGCTGCCTCCAACCACCGCTACAACGCCTCCGACCTGATGACGGTGGATCCGCTGCTGGGCGGGGAGGCGGCGTTTCGAGAGCTCCTTGTCGAGGCCCATGGCCGTGGTATTCGCGTGATCCTGGACGGGGTGTTCAATCACGTTGGTCGGGGATTCTGGCCGTTCCAGCACGTGGTCGAAGCCGGTGGCTCATCGCCATATCGCGATTGGTTCTACCTGGACCACGATGTCATTGACGGTCACCGCAGCGTGCAGCCCCAGGACTACCTCTGCCCGGAGAGTGGGCCGCGCGGCTATCGGTCGTGGTGGGACGTGCCATCGCTCCCGAAACTGCGGATCGAGCACCGGCCGGTCCGCGAATACCTGATGCAGGCCGTGGAACACTGGACCCGGTTCGGGATCGACGGCTGGCGGCTGGATGTGCCCGAGGACATCGAGGACCCAACGTTCTGGCCCGAGGTCCGACAGCGGGTTCGGGCGATCAATCCTGAGGCCTACCTGGTCGGCGAGATCTGGCACGAAGCACCCGAATGGCTGACCGGCGATCGCTTCGACGCGCTGATGAACTACCCGTTGACACTGGCGATCCTCGGCTTCGTCGGCGGGACGCGGATCGCACGGGATGTGATCGTCGGCCAGTCCAACTATCGGGACGGTCTGGTTGATCTGGATGCTGCGGCGTTTGCCGACCGGTTGACTCGGGCCATGACGCTCAACGGGCCAGAGACAACCGCCGTCCAGTTCAATTTGTTGGGCAGTCATGACACACCGCGCCTCCGGAGCGTGCTCGACGAAGACCTGGAACTGGTCCGCCTGGCGGCGACCCTTCAGCTGGCGCTTCCTGGTGCGCCATCGATCTATTACGGCGACGAGATCGGGATGAGCGGCGGCATCGACCCTGATTGCCGTCGAGCGTACCCGCAGCACCTGCAGGACATGGACCCTGCCGGTCTGGCGCATCGGGATTTCGTCCGCGAGATGATTCGGGCGCGTCGGTCCGAAGCCGCGCTGCGCCTCGGCACGGTCCACGTCCTGGCGACCAGCGGGCGAGCCGTGGCGATCGAGCGGACGGCTGAGGGTAGGCGAGCGCTGGTCCTCGTGAACGCGGGCGACGAGCCCACGGCGCTGGACCTCGGCGACAAGAACGGTCAGGGTTTGCGCCAACTCGAGGCGGTTTCAACTGGCGCCGTGGTCCTGGAAGGGGGCGGCGCGAGGGCCGAGCTTGGTGCGTGGAGCGCCGCGATCCTGATCGAATAGTCCGTCCCCGTAGCGACGGGGCTTGGTGCCGAGCTCCTGCTCTGCCGGGCGTCAGCCTTCGGCGGCGCCGCTCGCGTTGCGCGCTGCCGGCAGGTATAGCTCCTCGGCGTACTCGGTGAGCATCCTGGTGGTGGAGAACCGCCACAGCGCCTTGGCCATGGAGCGCCGCATCCAACCGAGCCAGGTGGTCCGGTGTCCGTCGGCATCCAGGTTGTAGTAGGCCGGGACGACCTCTTGCTCCAGGATCCGGTAGAGGTCCTGGGCGTCGGCGTGGTCCTGGGCGGCTTCGTCCAGGTACGACTCGCGGCCGCCGATGGCCCATCCGTTGTCCCCGTCGAAACCCTCGTCCCACCAGCCGTCGAGGATGCTCGCGTTGACGACGCCGTTCGCCGCTGCCTTCATACCGGAGGTCCCGGACGCCTCGAGCGGACGTCGTGGGTTGTTCAGCCAGACGTCCACACCCTGGACGAGGAAGCGACCGATGCGCAGGTCGTAGTCCTCAAGGATGAAGACCTTGCCGCGCAGTTCCGGGCTGCGGCTGCGCGAGAAGATCTCCTGGATGACCTTCTGCCCGGGTCGGTCGGCCGGGTGGGCCTTGCCGGCGAAGATGAACTGGACCGGCCGCTCCACGTCGTGAACAAGACTGGCGAGCCGGTCCATGTCGCTGAAGATCATCCCGCTGCGCTTGTAGGTCGCGAAACGCCTGGCGAAACCGATCGTCAGGGCGCTCGGGTCCAGGACGTCCTCGAGCTCATCCAGCGTCCGCGGAGCCTCGCCGTGTCGAGCCAGCTGGGCGCGCAGCCGGCCACGCGCGAAGTGGGCGAGCTCGCTCTTCTGGTGGAGGTGGGCATCCCACAGCTCCGCATCCGGGATCTCGGCGATGCGATCCCACCAGCGGCTTTCCGTCGTGGCTGGATCGAGGTGGTCGAGGTTGGCCCCGAGGTACCGCTCGAACAGCTCGGCGATGGGTCGGCCCACCCACGTCGGCGTGTGGATCCCGTTGGTCACGCCCAGGATCTCCCCGGGCACAATGCCGTTCCACGTCTGATTGGCCGTCGCGGCATGCAGCTGGCTGACGGCATTGGAGCCATTCGTCAGGCGCAGACTGAAGGCGGTCATGTCGAACTGCCCGGGATCCCCGTCAGCACCTCGGCCGATCTCAAGAATGCGATCCAGCGGGACGCCACCGGTCCCGGGGCGTCCATCGCCGTCCAGGAGCGGTCCGGCAATCCGACGGACTAGGTCGACGTCGAACCGTTCGTTGCCAGCTGCGACCGGGGTATGAATGGTGAAGACACTGTCGCGTCGGTTGCGCTCGAGCGCCTCGTCCAGGGTTGCGCCCGCCGCCACGGCCTCGCGCGCGCGCTCGGCCAGGAGGAACGCGGAGTGCCCTTCGTTGAGATGCCAGACCGATGGCTCGATGTCCAAGGCCCGGATCGCACGGACGCCGCCGACGCCGAGCACGAGCTCCTGGTGCAGGCGCATCTCGCGCCCGCGGACGTACAGGATGTGGGTGATCGGCCGGTCGGCTCGATGGTTCTCCGGTGTATCCGTGTCGAGCAGGAGAACAGGCACGCGACCGACCTGGGCGGTCCAGACGTCCACACGGACATCGCGTCCGGGCAACTCGACGCTGACGGTCAGTGGGTCGCCCGTCCGATCGAGCGCGCGCGCCATCGGCAGCCTCGTCAGGTCGTAGTTCGGATAGGCGTGTTCCTGGTGCCCGTCGGCATCGATGGATTGACGGAAGTAGCCGCGCCGATACAGCAATCCGACACCGACCAGCGGGATGGCCATGTCGCTGGCGGTCTTGAGATGGTCACCAGCCAGGACGCCGAGGCCCCCGGAGTAGATGCCAAGGGACTCGTGGATCCCATACTCGGCGCAGAAGTAGGCGATCGGACCGTTGAGCTCGCTCGCGTGCTGCTGCTGGAACCAGTGGTCCCGCCCATTGGCGAGGTAGCGGTCGAAGCCGGCCATGACCTTGCGGTAGGCGGCGATGAAGTCCGAGTTGTCCAGGAACTCCGCCCACTTGATCGGGCTGGCCAGGACCGCAACGGGATTGTGGCTTCGCGTCCAGGCGATGGGGTCGAGGCGGCTGAAGAGCGCCTTTGCTTCGGGGTGCCATGCCCAGTACAGGTTGTAGGCGAGTCGCTCGAGCCCTTCGAGCGACGGCGGCACGCGAACAACGCCCGGCCGGGCCACCGGGATACGCACGAGGGGGTCCATGTGCGGCGCATTGTACCGGTTCAGCAGATCCGGATCAGCGCCTTCACGCCACGGCCCATGGTCTGGCCGTGGCGCACCGTGGCGCCCCTGATGCAGATCTCGGCCCTCGGCTCACGGGCTGAGCGGGGGTGCCGCGTGCCCCATCGCGCCCTGCCTATGCAGCCCCAAGGGCGCGAAGGATCGCGAGGACCGTTGCCTCCGGGAACATCCGATGCGGCGAGTGCGGGGCACCGGCGATCGTCAGGATCCGGTCGGCTCCGATGCGGGCCGCGAACGCCGGGACTGCGGCCTCGGGGATCAGACCGCCCATGGGGAACTCGCCGCGGATGAGCCAGATGGGGACGTCGCGGGCGGCCGGATACGCCAGGGCGCCGAGGCCGCCATCCCAGTCGCCGTTCTCAATCAGGACTGCACGGACCGCCGGACCATCAAACTGAGTAAGGCCCAGCGCCTTGGCGTAGACGTCGCCGTCGGGCCACTCCGGGTTGGCCTCCCTGATTGTGGTGATTGCCACCGGCAGTGACTGATAGGACTGCTCCACGGGATCGTGGGTCATCAGCTCCATGGCTTCGACAGGGAGCGCGGGCGGGTCCAACAGGATCAGTGGCGATGGCCGGAATCCGGCGGCCGGAAGGGCGGCCGCCACCATCCCGCCCCACGAGTGACCGAGAACGGCGACGCGATCGTCCTCGAAACCAGCCGCTCGCAGGAACGCAGCCAGATCCTGCGCGGTCTCCTCGAAACGGTGCCGCCCCGTCCAGTGGCCGGTCAGGCCGTGACCCGGCAGGTCAACTGCCAGAACGTGGTACCCAGCCGCGGCAACGGCGGGCGCCACGCGCCAGAAAGTCTCAGCGTTGGAAGTGACGCCATGGACAAGGACCAGGGCCCGGTCCGTCACTTCGCCCCATTCGGCGACGGCCCAGGGGATACCGGCAGCCTCGGTGACGGAGCGTCGGGCGCCAGCCATGTCCGCCGGTGCTGAGCTCAGCGCGGCGACCACGACCGCCGGCAGGTCGTCCGCGGTCGCCCGGAGTGGGGGAGGCATCGTCTTGGGGGTCGTCATACCCGGATCGTACCGGGCACGTGGCAGCGCCGCCCGTCGGAGGCTAGGATGGTGTCTCGAGCGCCG
Organism: Chloroflexota bacterium; assembly: GCA_039931955.1. Taxonomy (GTDB): domain Bacteria; phylum Chloroflexota; class Limnocylindria; order Limnocylindrales; family CSP1-4; genus UBA5189. Next base: position 394 of record JBDTQY010000010.1, on the reverse strand, counting down.
ACCGTGGCGCCCCGGCGCAGAGGTCTACCGATGGCCAACCAGTTCGTCGTCCAGTTGCAGAACGATCCCGGCGCAATGGCGACCCTTGCCGAGTCGCTGGCTGCCCGCGGCGTGGACCTTCGCGCAATCGGCGGCGGCGGGATCGGCGGTGCCGGCCACGTGATCATGACGACCGCGGACGATGACGCCACCCGCGAGATCCTCGATGCCGGGAACTACACCTACGTCGAGGGCGAGTCGATCCTGACGGAAGTCGACGACCGACCCGGCGGCATGGCTCGCCTCTCGCGGGCACTCGCTGACGCCGGCGTCAACATCTACGGCCACCTGTTCCTCGGGCGCTGGGGCGACCGCGCGATGTTCGCGTTCGTGGTCGATCAGCCGGAGATTGCCC
>JBDTQY010000009.1:0-7337 GCA_039931955.1 Chloroflexota bacterium | reverse complement strand
GACACGACAAGAGCGACCAGCGGAAAGGCCGGCTCGGGCGCCTCGGCCTGGCCGGGATCGAGGAGCCACCCGGCGTACAGGTGGCCTTCCAGGTGGTTCACGCCGAGAAGCGGTCGATCATGCACCCAGGCCAGGGTCTTGGCGACATTGATGCCGACGAGCAGCGAGCCAGCAAGGCCCGGCCCATGGGTGACGGCCACGGCATCGACGTCCGTGACATCCACCCCGGCTGTCCGCAAAGCCTCGTCCAGGACCGGGAGGATCCATCGGAGGTGGGCACGAGCGGCAACCTCGGGGACGATGCCGCCCGTTGCCGCATGCAGTGCCACCTGGCTGGCGACCACGTTCGCGTGGATCCGGCGCCCACCTTCGACAATGGCAACGGCTGTCTCGTCGCACGACGATTCGATGGCCAGGATCAGCGGGCCGGTCACGCCCGGGGACCCCCTGACGCATCGAGCCCGACCACGGTCGCGATAGGTCCGCTGGGCGGCGGGCCCATGGCGACGGCGGCACGGCATTCCCTGAGAAGCGTCACCATCCCCGGATCGTTGAACGGCGGCGTCGTCATGATCAGGGCGTCCTCACCGTTGTCGGAGTAGTAGCGAGTTCGCAGGCCGGCGGGGCGGAACCCGTACTTCTCATATAGCCGGCGTGCCGGGAGGTTCGACAGACGCACCTCCAGCGTCGCCTCACGTGCGCGTCGTGCGATGGCGACATCCAGCAGGGAGATGAGCAGCGTCTCCCCCACGCGCTGTCGGCGCCACGAGGGATCCACGGCGAAGGTCGTGATGTGGGCCTCGTCCACCATCAGCCAGATGCCGCCATAGGCGATCACCGTTCCCGTCGTGCGCACCACGAGGTACGAGGCCAGCCGGTTCCTCTCCAACTCACTTCGATAGGCCTCGTCCGGCCACGGCACGCTGAAGCTCGCCCGCTCGATCCGGTGAACGTCGGGGAGGTCTGCGAGGGTCATCGGCTCAATGCGGAACATCAGGCCGGATCCGACGACCATTCAATGGCACCGCGCGCGGCCACGATTCCGCGTGGGAGGGTCACGTAGTCGGGGACCAACTGGTCCCTGTCGTCCGCCTCGGCGGCCCGCAGACGCGCCGATCCGAGCTCCATCAGGCTCGAACACAGGCGCACCCTCGCCAGCGAGCCGCGGGCCGCGGCCTCATCCGGCGCACGACCATCCAGATCCACCGCCACCAGGGTGGTGTCCGCGGGCAGATGGAGGGGTGCGCCACCCGGAACGAGTCGCGGACCCGCTTTGTCTGTGACGATGACCCGGTCGCGCGGGCCAGCCGGAAGGAGCAGGGCATAGTCGTCACCCTCCTTCGCGGTGGCCCCTCGCCTGGCGGCCAGGAGGAGCGCCTCCGCGGTGCTGATCCCGACAATCGGAAGTCCCATCGCGTGACAAAGCGTCTTGGCTGTCGCGAGGCCAACCCGAAGACCGGTGAACGCTCCAGGGCCGGTTCCGGCCACGACACCCGTGAGCGCGGTCCGCTGCAGCGCATGCGCTGCCATGAGCGCCTCGATCTCCACGAGGAGCAGTTCACCGTGTCGAAAGCCGGCCGGCGCCATGCGCTGCCCGATCATCGTTCCATCGGGGCGCCCTGCCCCGACGACAATCTGCGACGTCGCCGTGTCCAGAGCCAGGATCCAGGCGGCGTCTGCCGACGGCGAGGTCCTCATCCGACTGGGCTGTCGCCTGGACCGCCAGCGGCGATCGCTGAACCCGGAACCGGGGGCGCCTCGGTGCCGGTGACGGCAGCTGCCCCATACCGGCCGAGGTCCGCGGTACCGGGCTCGAGGATGATCTTCCGAGGGTCGTCGCCGGCGCCCTCGATCCTGATGTCCAGGCGGTCCGCTGGGAGGGCGGCACCCAATCGGTCCGGCCACTCCACGAGCGTGACTCCGCTGATCTGGCGATCATCGATCAGGCCACCGGCGAGGGCATCTTCGGCCCCGGCGAGCCGGTACAGGTCCAGGTGGAACAGGGCGATGCGGCCAACGTATTCGGCCATCAGCACGAATGTCGGTGAGCTGATCGTCTCGACGACCTCGAGTCCCGCGCCGAAACCCTTGGCGAAGACGGTCTTGCCCGCTCCCAGATCACCCCACAGGCAGATCAAGTCCCCTGGCATCGCCACCGACGCGAGCTCGAAGGCGAGCCGATACGTTGCCGCGGGGCTCGCGGACGGAATCGCCACGCCCACGGGCACGGCATGGGCTGGGTCTGACATTGGCCGAGCGTACCGGAAGGGCGTGGGGACTGCGAGATCCAGGAGCCGGTCGCCCGCTTGGGCGCCGCGGGCCGCCGACGCCAGCCACGAACCGGGGATCAGGCGAACCGCTCCAGGTCACCGAGCGGAATGGCCATCGGTGCCTGATCGGGAAGACGGATCCAGCCTGCCTCGAGCGTGACGCCTCCAGCGAAGCGATGTCGCCCGGCCAATCCATCCCAGGTCCCCTCGACGCCGGCGAGCGGGCCAGCTATGACGCGGACGAGTCCGGCCCGAGGTGCGGACCGATTCGCTCTCGCGTCGTCGAATACCAGCCCGGCGGGCTCCGGGATGATCGCGGCCACCTTGCCCTCCAGGGCCTGGAGAACAGCCATGACCGGCGATGCGATCGGTCGCCCGAGCGCGCCTTCCAGGATGAGGATGGCGAATGGGGGGAGGTCGTGCACGCCGGACCGCGCCCGCCGCTCGGAGGCGATGACCTCGCGCCGCTCCTTGATGCCCAGCCCAGCAACGATGATCCCCCGAACACCGACGGCGCGCGCCCGGGTGATCGCCTCGGCGTCAATGGTCTCGCCGGCGACCAGGATGGCACCCGCGCCACCGACGTCGATGTCGGAGGTCCGGACGTGGCCATCGCGTGCAGCAAGGACATGGATCGCCCCGACGGTGGGCCCGCCCAGGGCGTCCGAACCCAGCAGCGTCAAGGAATCCGTCCTGAGGGTGACGCCAGATCCGGGCTCCACGACTCCGACGATCCCGCTGAACGGGGCAGCGAGGGGCTCTCCGAGGTCACCCGAGGCCACGCGCCAATGCCCGCCGCTATGGAAGAGCAATTCGCCCTGACCCGTCCTGCCGGTCCCGGATCGGCCGGTCTGACGACCAGCCCACCAGCCTCCTGGCTCTGCCTCGGGACCGGTCGGCCCGCTCACCACTTCGGTTCGGAGTTCCCTCCGCCGTTCCGCCAGAGGCGCGCCGCGGACCACCATCTCTCCAGGGGTCACCAGCGAGCGCTCTCCTGGTCGAATCGAGAACCACGCCTCGACACCGGGTACGACCACCGGCCGTGAGCGAACGAGCTCCAGACCGGGCGCCTGTCGGTTGCTGGTCATCGCTCGTCCCTTGGCCACGCCTGGGCACTCCAGTCGGCCAACCGGGCACGACGCCTATCGCGCCGCTCCGGGAGGTTGAGCGGAACATCGCGGAGATCAACCACAAGACCTGCCAGGCCCCCAATGACGCTCACGTTGACACGACGGGTCCGGCGCCCGAAGCGGACCACGTCGCCAAATTCGAGGAGAGCGCGGGCCCTGGCCCCGGGCAACAGGTCGACGAACGCGACTTCGTCGGCGTCGAGATCACGTTGCACGGTCGTCGAGCTGTCGGACCCGGAAGCCGCTCCGCTCTCCAGTTGCAGGGACAGGCGGGCAAAGGCCGCGCTTGAGCGGCGGCGCCTCGCCGGCCTCGCGCCCTGGCCGCCGCCGATCACGAGCGACCCAAGTGGGACCAAGGCATCCCGGACCAGGTCGGACAAGAGGAGACGACGCTCATTGGCATCTTCGATGGTGCCGATCGGCCCCAGGAGGCGCCCATGGTCCAGGACGACCTGCGTCGCGCCGACGCGGCGAATGGTATCCGCGATCGTGAGCATGACCGCCGACGGTGGCGCGGTCGCGAACGCGCCTCCGGAAAGGATCGTCACGTCGGGGGCAGCCCGGGACCCGAGGTCTGGCGTCAACGCCGCCAGACGCGTAAGGGCGGCGCTGGCCGCGGCCAACCGAAGGCGGGCACCCTCGCCGGCTCGGTCGACCCAGGGCCGTCGCCGGAGATCGCGCAGCCGGTCCGTCATCCGGTGCCTGTCGAGGCTCCCGGTGGACCACGCCAGCACCGAATCGACGATCTCATCGTCTGGCTCAGCTGGTACAAGGCCACCATCCACGGAGACGATGCCGACGCTGGTCGGGGGCGACCCGGCGACACCTGGCTCGGCGAGATATCGGGCCCCTCCGTGGTAGCCGATGTCAAGCAATTCAATCCGGCGATCCAGCAGCTCGGCCAGGGATTCGGCGCTGTTGCGTGCGGCGTGCCGGCCATCGTCCGGCGCGTCGAGCAATCGCTCCAGGGCCACCCGGAGGTCGTCTCCGGTCCCCCGCCGCCCGGCGATCACCGGTGCTGCCGTGATTCTGGCAGGGTCGCCGGGCGGGTCTTCCCCTAGCGCATCCAGCCACGATCGGCGAGCGCGAAGGGCGCCTGACAACAACAGGCGCAGCTCGGGTCGACGGCGCGCCGCAGAGCCGGCGAGCGCGGCAAGATCGTCGAGCGCGGCCCGCTCGTCGGCGCCCGGCGGCTCGCCGATGCCGATCAGCACGGCCGTGACCTCGCGCTGCAGGATCAGTTCCATCATCTCGCGCGGGTCGTGCGTCTCGGTGGATGCAGCCGCGACCCGCCAGCCGGTCCGGTGGGCGTGGATCGACAGTTCGTCCACCGTTCGACGCGTGGCACCGACGACGGCCAGCGTCTCCGGTGGATGGGTTCGGGCCACCAGCTGGGGCATGTCGTCGAGGGCCGCCTCCCGCAGTTCGGCGTGGCGCGCGAACTCGGGATCGGCATCACGGACGCGACCTGTGAGGATCGAAAGGAGGGCCATCTCAGGCGTCCCGGCTGAGCCGGCAAGGGTACCCAGGAGTCGCCACTGACCGGCGACGCGCGCCACGAGGCTCACCGAGGTGGTGGCCCCGCCGGCGTCGATGATGGCTAGTGTCTCAGGTGCCCTGGTCACCCGACAATGCTACCGGCCCGCGCCGAGCAAAGGGTGTGGCGGCCAGGCCACCGGCACTACGCGTCCCAGGTGATCTCTTCGTCGAGGTCCTCGAGCCGCTCGATCAGCTGCTCGATGCCGTCATCGTCAGCCAGGATTGCGCTCGCTCCGGCCATCTCTCCGCCAAAGAGGCTCCGCAGGACCGGGTCGAAGAACAACATGGCGTTGGCTCCGAGAGGTCGGTACGGCCGACTGGCATGGAGGAAATAGACGGCCGATGTCGTCATGCCGCGGAGTTGGATCTCGCGCGCGACCTGCTCGACCAATTCGTCGCGTTGGTCGTCCTGGAGCTCGCCCATACCCAGGAGTGTCATCCGCCGGGCCCGACTTCGGCCGAAGCGGCAGATGTTGCCGCCGCTGTCACCTCGAAGGCACGTTGAAATGCCTGATAGGCCGCGGCCCCCCGAAGAGCGAGGACGACCTGCTCGAGCGTCCCTGGGTTCGCGAGCTCCTCACGAAGTGTCGCGACCACAACCTCGGCCGCCTCGTCCAGCGGGTATCCGCCAATGCCTGTGCCGAGGGCCGGAATGGCGATGCTGGTCGCTTCGATCTCACGCGCACATTGCATGGCGCTTCTGACCGCTGCCGCGATCGCCTCCGACGACGTTCGACGGTCGCGGTCCAGGGAGACGGCGTGAATGACGGCGCGCGCGGCCAGCGATCCCGCCCCCGTCACCACGGCGGCCCCGACGGTCTGGGGCGCCATCCGGACGGCCTCGAACTCGATCGCGTCGCCGCCGGCGCGCTTGAGCGCACCGCCGACGCCAGTCGACATCCACAGCGATGGGCTGGCGGGGTTAACGATCGCGTCCACCTCGAGGACACAGATGTCCCCATTCCACAGTTCCAGGCGAGTCATCCGTCTCCTCCGGAGACGAGCGTACGGGTGAGCGTCGGTCCGGCCGAGGCATCGTACACCCGGGGAAGGCGCTGGGACATGCCCGTCACGACCTCCCAGGAATTGGTGTTGCGGACGCGCGCCACGTCCGCAACGCTGATGGCGTCCGTTCCCTGCCGCCCGATCAGGACGAACTCGTCGTCCACGGTGACCGGAGATCCAGGAACCCCGGTCACGTCGGCCATGACCGCATCCATCGCAACGTTTCCAACCAGCGGGACCCGGACGCCGCGGACGAGTGCCTGCGCGGCGTTGGACAAGGAGCGGGACCAGCCGTCCCCGTAGCCCAGAGGCAGCGTGGCGATGCGGCTTGGCTCGGTGGTCCTGAACGTGGGGCCGTAACTGATGCCCCAGTCCGCCGGCAAGTCGGCCACGCGGACCGGGCGGGCGCGAAGGGACAGGATCGGCTGGAGCAGGGACGCCGGCGCCTCCACCGGCCGGCCCGCCAGTTCGTCCGGCATGAGGCCGTAGATCGACAGGCCAGGCCGTACCGCGTCGTAGGAGGCCCCGCCACCGGTCAGGAGTGATCCGCTGGCCCGGATGTGTCGCCGCGGCAGGATGACGCCGTGCCGCATGAGCAGGGTCGAAGCCGCTTCGAAGGCCTCCAGCTGGCGTGCCGTGGCCGCCGGGTCCTCGGATGCCTGGAAGTGCGTCCAGAGGCCATCGAGTTCCAGGTAACGACTCGAGGCGACTCGTTCAGCAGCGGCGACCAGTGCGCCGCCGAACAGGCCGCCGCGCCCAAGCCCGGTCTCCACCTCGAGTTGCACGCCCAGGGCCGGACCCGGCGTGCCCTCGAGAGCCCGCACCGCTCCTGCCACGAAGTCGATCTCACCGACCGACACGGAGATCCGCTGCTGCGCCGCCTCGAGCGACCACGAAACCGGAACCGGGTAGAGGACCAGGATGGGGCGACTGATCCCTGCGCGCCGGAGAGCCAGCGCTTCGTCAAGGGTTGCAACACAGAACCCTTCGGCACCGGCGTCTTCGAGCGCACGGGCCACGGGGACCGCCCCGTGCCCGTAGGCGTCCGCCTTGACAACCGGATGGACCGGCGTGTCAGGGCCAGCCAGTCCGCGAATCACGTCGAGGTTCGAGCGCAGCGCATCGAGGTCGATGCGAAGCCACGCGGTCCGCGGGAGATCTGCGGGAGCCCGTCGTTCTTCGTTATGGTCCATCAGGACGGGGGTGGTATCCGGACCGCGAAACCGAGCCGCTTGCCGCCGCGCTCCCGTTCGGCGATGGCCGACAGCCGCTTGCGTACCAGGGGCACGGCATCTGGAAGATCCGAGGCCAGCATCCCGGCGTCGCCGAGGCGCTCGCGGACCAGGTCCCCGGCCATGCCATGGAGGTAACCGTACGTCGTCGCGGCCGACGT
>JBDTQY010000008.1:0-9267 GCA_039931955.1 Chloroflexota bacterium | reverse complement strand
GCGGCAACCATGGAGAGTTGACTTTGCCCGTGGTTCGCAATTAGGGGTTCACTCTACCCTGCCCGACTATTGCTTGACACGGATGAGAGAATCAATAGGTTGATGTGAAAGTCCGGATGCTCGGATCGAGCGGGGGGCGCCATCGTTCCCGATGGTAGTGCACCGGCTCGGAAGCGCCGTGTCGGCGCACACGGTACCGTCCCGGACATGCGCACCAACTCCCTGCCCGACTTTCGACCGAGCGTGAACGGATTTCGGTTCGCGAATCGATGGCCGGCGGCACCCGCCTTCCAGTTCCGGGCCGGATGCGTTCGGCTCGGGATCGGCGAGGTCGCGGATGGCCTGTGCGGCGGGATGTGCTTCGTAGCGGCGGACCGCTACCTTGCCGGGGCGACGATCCCTGTGGACGAGGCGCCACCGGACCAGGAAACACCGCTCTTCCGGGAGATCGCGCGTCGGCAGTTCGACTCCCTGGACCGGCTCGCCCTCGTCCCACTCCGGTTCTGGATCGCGGCTGCAATGGTGGCGGCCGGTCGCTGGTCGGCGCGCCGCCAGGTCGCCGAGTGGCGGCGGATCCGCGCCGAGATCGACGTCGGGCGCCCATCGATGATCGGACTCGTCCGCTCGGCCGGCTTCAACCCGCTCCGGCTGACCACCAACCACCAGGTCCTCGGCTACGGCTACTTGGCGACGGGCGAGGCGGCCACCCTCCGAATCTACGACCCGAATCACCCTGGGGCGGACGACGTCGAGGTCCGGATCAGGCGCACGGACGACACCACGGGTGGCGGCCCCGAGCGCACCGCCCTCGATCTCGAACAGTCGACCGGCGAGCCCGTGCTGGCGATCCTTCGCCTGCCGTTCGTACCAGCGGTCAGCCGGTGATCTCGGCCCGTTCGGCGAAGCCAGCGACGGCCGCCAATGCCCCGACCATCCAGACGACCACGAGGACGAGCGCCGTATCTGCGCTCGGCGGTGCAGTCGTCAGTTGCGCCCCGCCCCCGCCGAATCCGCCGCCCGACCCGACGGCCGACTCGACGGCCGGCCTGGACAGGTTGAGCGGCAGGTATTCTGAGCCGGCGATGGCGGCGCCATGGCCCGATGATGGGGCACTAGCCCGGGGGCGACGCCCAGCCGGCTGCGCCTGCCTGGCGATACCAGGCCATGACGACGATGCCGATCAGGAGACTCAGTCCACCTCCGATCGCGATCGCTTCGAGAACGCCGAGCTTGGACGCCAGCGCCCCGGCCAGGAGTCCGCCGATCGGGGTGGAGCCGGCGAACACCGTCGTGTAGACGCTCATGACGCGGCCGCGCAGCTCGTCGGGCACCGTCAACTGGATGGTGGTGTTCGCCGTCGCCGCCATGGCGATGGTTCCGAATCCCGCCGCCAGCATCGCGACCAGCGAGAGGGCCAACGAGCCGGAGAGGGCGAGCACGAGTTGCGAGGCGCCGAGCACGACGGCCCCGGCGCCGATGAACGCCACCCGATTGCTGCGCCCGAAGGCAATCGCGATCGCAGCCGCAAGAGAGCCGACGCCGCTGGCTGCCATCAGGAACCCGAAACCGGGGGCACCAACGTGCAGCACGTCCTTGGCGAGGGGTGGGATGAGCACGTTGAAGTTCATGCCGACCGTGGCCACCAGCCCGATGGAAAGGACGGGGACGAGGATCGCCGGTGTCGACCGGACGAAGGCCAGACCGATCCGCAGCTGCTCGATGACCGCACCGGCCGACCTCGGTCGCGGCAGCCGAGGCGGCTCGATGAGTTGGGCCTGGTCCATCCGGCGGTAGGCCACGATCACACTGAGAAAGCTGAGGCCGTTGAGGAGAAACGCCGAAGCGATACCCGTCGCCCCGATAATCAGCCCCGCGACGGCAGGCCCCACGACGCGGGCCCCATTGAAGACCGCCGAGTTCAGGGCAATGGCGTTGCCGATGTCGTCGCGGCCCACCATCTCCACGCCAAACGCTTGCCGTGTGGGCATATCCACGGCATTGACGATCCCGAGCAGAAACGCAAGAGCGAGTACGTGCCAGACGACCACGGTGTCGGTCACTGCCAGGCCGAACAGGACGAAGGCGAGCAACATCGACAGGGACTGGGTGACCATCAGGGTCCGGCGCTTTGGGAGCCCGTCCGCGAGCACGCCGCCAAACAGGCCCAGGACCAGCACTGGCGTGAACTGTGCAGCCGCGACGAACCCGAGGTAGAGGGGGTCGCCTGTCAGTTTCAGGATCAGCCACCCTTGGGCAACCGCCTGCATCCAGGTGCCGATCAGCGACACCAGTTGACCGAAGAAGAACAGCCGGTAGTTGCGATGCCGAAGCGCCCGAAGGCCACGGAGCTGGACGATCGCGGCTCGCGGGCCGTCGCGGTTCCCAGCTCGTGGCGGGCCGTCGCGGTTCACGCCGGCGAGGTCATCCCGTGATCTCCGCCCGTTCGGTGAACCCGGCGGCGACCGCCAGGGATCCGATGAGCCAGACGACCACGAGTACGAGGGCCGTATCGGCCGACATCTGGGCGCCCGGCGCCCCGGGTCCGCCGAACCCACCGCCCGCGCCGACCGCGGTATTCGCCAGGTCAAAGGGAAGGTATTGCACGATATCCGGCAGGAAGATGCTGGCGAACGCCTCGCCGAAGTAGAGGGCGATGCCAGCGCCGATTCCAGCCAGCTGGCTCCGTGCCAGGGTCGCGATGGCGAACCCGACCGAAGCCGTCATGGTGATGGAGATCCAGCCGCGCGCGAACTTCTCCGGAAGTCCATCCAGGACACTCGCGTCGGACAATCCATCCAGGCTGACGGCCGCGATCTTCGACCCGATGACGGCTCCGGCCGCGCCGATTGCAAAGGCCACGAGGAGGCCAACGATGAGGACGAGCGCGATGGCGGCAAACGTCGAGAGCACGTACCGGCTCCGACTCTCACCGCGTGCCACGGCCGTCTTGAGCGTACCCCACGTCCACTCCGATCCGGCAATTGCGGCGCCATACGTGACTGCGAAGAGACCGCCGAGGCCCAGGATGAAGCGGAGGATCTGGTCGTAGGCACCCGGGAACGTGATCAGGGTCAGGGCATTGCGTGATGCTCGACCCTCGCCGGTCCGCGTCGTCGCCACGGCGAGCTCGATGAGGACGAGGAGCCCGGCCAGGAGCCCGAAGGTCAGCAGCGTGGCCATCCGGGGCGCGAGTTTCTCGAGACTGGATCGGAACAGCCTCATGACTCGTCCACGTGGCTCCTGGCCGGACCCGCGGATCGGTTGGGTTTGGCGAAGGTCCCGTCCGGGTCAGCGGTTCCCGTGTCGGTCAGGGACAGGAAGAGGTCCTCCAGATCGTTACCCGAGGTCAGCTCGGAAGCGTAGATGCCCGCCTCCGCCAGCGCTCGGTTGATCTCAGGTGAGCGCGCGGGTGCCGTCTGGACGCTGATCCAGCCGGGGAGATCATCGAGGACCGAGACGTGCTCCCGCCCGATGGTGCCATCCAGGATCTCGACGGCCCGCGCGATCTCGTCGGAGGCGACACGAACGCGGATGTTGCCCTCGGCGGCCAGGAGTTCCCGCATCGATCCCTCGCGGACGAGTCGGCCAGCGGCGATGATGCCGACGACATCCGCCATCTGCTGGACCTCGGCGAGGAGATGGCTGGACACGAACACCGTCTTGCCGATGGCGGCGAGGTGCCGAAGCATCTCCCGCATGGCCACGATGCCCGCGGGATCGAGGCCGTTCGCCGGCTCATCGAGCAACAGCAGTTCTGGGTCGTTCAGGAGGGCACCGGCGATACCGAGTCGCTGCTTCATCCCCAGCGAATACCGCGAAACTTTGTCGCGTCCCCGCTCCCGGAGACCGACCACGTCAAGGACCTCGTCCACCGGGCGGCCAGGCGGTGGACCGCTCGCCGCGAGTGCCCGCAGGTTGTCTCGACCGGACAGGTATGGGTAGAAGGACGGCGTTTCAACCAGCGAGCCGACAGCGAAGAGGCGTCGTCGGTCACTCCGAGCGTACGGGCGTCCGAGCATCTCGATCGTCCCGCCGTCGGGATGAAGCAGCCCGGTAAGGACCCGCATCGTCGTCGTCTTGCCCGCGCCGTTTGGTCCCAGGAAGCCATAGACGACGCCTGACGGCACGGCCAGATCCAGGCCGTCGAGGGCGAGCCGGCTGCCGTAGCTCTTGCGCAGGCCGCGAATGGCCAGGGCGTGATCGGCCGAGCTCATCGCCCGACACCCGAGGATGGGCCGGGACGCCGCGGGCGCGATTGATCCATGCGTCTCCCTGGTTCGGGACAAGCGTCCGGCCTGCGCAGCCGAGGCTCGCGATCAGACGGGCGGCAGATCCTGGAGGTCAGTCTGGGCGCCGGCGAACAGGTCTCCGACGGCGTCGACTCGTTCCTGCATTGTACGGACGCCCCACCGATCCGGCCGGAGGGCGGGATCGTCCAGTTCGTCCCAGGTGATCGGTGCCGAGACCGGGCCCCCCGGCGCCGGTCGAACCGCGTACGGAGCCACGAGCGTCTTGATCGATGCGTTCTGCGTGTAGTCGAGGCGGGCCTTGCCCCCTCTCGCCCCCTTTGCCCACTCCCACGACACCAGTTCCGGAACGGCCGCGCCGACGGCGCGCGACAGGCGCTCGACCCATGTCGTCGTCTGGCCATGGTCGTAGCGCGGCGTGATCGGGATCCAGATCTGGACCCCACGCTGGCCGGTCACCTTGGGGTAGCCACGGACGGCGAGGTGCTCGAGCGCGGTTCTGAAGAGTCGCGCCAGGACCAACGTCTCCTCCCAGGTGGTCGCGGAGCCTGGATCGATGTCGATGAGGGCGAAGGTCGGCCGGTACGGCGCATCGAGTCGGGACGTCCAGGCGTGGACCTCGAAGGCGGCCTGATTGGCCAACCAGCACAGCGTCGCCACCCCGTCCGCGACCACGTGCTCGTTGGCATCGCGCGCTTCGACACCTACTTCCCGCCACCGTCGCAGCCAGGCCGGGTCGGTGGGCCGCAGGTCCTTCTGCCAGAACCCGGGCTTGTCGGCGCCGTCGGGAAAGCGGTGCAGGTTGAGGGGCCGGTCAGCGAGGTGTGACAACATGACCGGGGCGACGAGCGCGAAGTAACGGACCAGTTCGCGCTTCGTCACGGGTCCTGAGCCATCCCCCGGCAACGGCGGGAAGATCGGCTTGTCAAGGTTCGTCAGCTTCAACTCCACACCGCCGACCAGCCATGGGCCCTCCCGGCCCATGGCGTCCAGCACGGCCAGCTCCTGCGGCGTCGCGGACCACGGGCGGACGTGGGCGGACTCGCCGACGGGCTCCGATGGAGCATGCCCCGGCGCTGGTGGCTCGAGCGCGCTGCGCACCTGCCCAGTGTCACCGCCCGCAGCACCCGACCCGTCGGCGGGACGGGCCGAGCCCCGGCTGGCCCCGTAACGGCTGGCCGAGCCCCGGCTGGCCTCACCACGTCTGGCAGCGCCGGGCGCTATCTGGGTGCCCGCACGAACGGCTTCACTGGATCCCACCGCCACCTCACGGATCACGTCCAGCGGGTTTCGGCCCTCCTCGATGCCCTTGAACGCGGCCTGGCGCACCAGCCCATCACGACTCCAGCCGCCGAGTTCTGCCTGGATGACCAGCTCCGGGCGCACCCAGGAGACGTTGGCCAGATCACCACCCCATCGACCGCGATAGTTTGCGGGTGGTGGCGGCTCGAACGGCGGGGCCTCCGTTCGGAGGACGGCCAGTCGCCGCAAGAGATCCGCTCGTGCTCGTGCCGTGAAGCCCGAGCCCACCTTTCCAGCGAAGCGGAGCCGACGCTGCCCGATGCCCGCTGTCTCCACCCCCGCGGATTGCCCCGCGTCGTCTTCCTCGAAGTAGCCGACGACCAGGGCGCCAAGATCCGTCGTGCTCCCCGCGCCGGGGGTCCAGCCACCCACCACGAGCTCCTGGGCGGGTCGCACCTTCAACTTCAGCCATGCCTTCGAACGCTTCCCTGGCTCGTAGACGGAGTTCCGGTGCTTGGCGATGGCGCCCTCAAGCTGCTGCTCCCGGACTGCCTCGAGGAAGGCAACGCCCTCGCGCTCAACGTGGCCGGAGTAACGAACTCGCCGATCGGGTCGGAGGATGGATTGCAGCAGCCGCTTGCGATCCTCCAGCTGGACCTTCAGCAGCGATCGACCATCGAGGTACAGGAGATCGAAGGCCTGGTAGACGAGCGTCGCCGGCTCGGCCGGGCTCGCACCGTGGCTGCCGGACGCCCCAGTTTCGGCAGCGCCGGATTTCCCGGTCCCGAGCCCGGCGGTCCCGACCGCGGTCCCGGCTCCGGCGATGCCGACGCCGGCCTTGCCGCCGAGTCGCTCCTGGAGTAGTCCGAAGTCGGGCCGTCCGGCCCCATCAAGCGCCACGACTTCACCGTCCACGATCGCTTGTCGAGCCTCGATCCAGGTCGGTGGGACGAGGAGCCCCGGAAAGAAGGTTTCGCCGTCCTTGCCATTCCGGGTGAACGTTCGTAAGGCCCCGGCGTTGATCACGGCCTGCAGTCGGTAGCCGTCCCACTTGACCTCGAACAGCCAGTCGTCGTGCGTGAAGGACCTGTCAGTGAGGGTCGCGGCCATCGGCTCCACGAATCGCGGCATCGGCGCCGTTACCGCCGCCGAGAGGTCGATCTCAGCGACGGTCGCGGGGGCCTCGCTGACCCACAGGGCGTCGCGCTGGTCGCGAACCTCGTCATTGGTCCGTCCCGTCTTGACGCTCTGTGGGTGATCCTCGGCGTCCCAGCCGCCAACCTCGAGCCCATCGCGCTTGTGAATCAAAAGCCACTGCTCCGACTCGTCGCTCTCGAACGCACTGCTGCGCCCGCGCCCACTCGTCCGGACGATGGTGAAACGACCTCGTACCTTTTGACCGTCAAGGCTGAACTTCAGCTCACCGGCCCGAATGGCCGCCTCGGGGTCCGGCGTCGCGGCCTCGGCCCGCCAGGTTCCCCAGTCCCAGACGATGACATCGCCGGCGCCGTATTGCTTCTTCGGGATGACGCCCTCGAAGTCGAGATATTCGATCGGATGGTCCTCGACGTGGACGGCCATGCGGCGAGCACCCGCGTCGAGGGTCGGCCCCTTGGGGACGGCCCACGAGACGAGCACGCCGCCGATCTCCAGCCGGAAGTCGTAGTGGAGACGCGTCGCTCGATGGCGCTGGACCACGAACCGCCCGGTCGCGGCGGTGTCCACCGCCGGGCCACCGGCGGGCTCCGGCGTCTGCGCGAAGTTCCGCTTGCGCCGGTAGTCCTCGAGCGGCATGCCTGGCGAAGTCGGTCGGTGTGGCGTCAGGCGCTCTTGCGGCGCCGGGCCGGCTTCGCCGCGCTGGAGGACGCGGCCTTCCTGGCCTTGGCATCGGCCACGGAATCCGGTGCCGCGCCGCCAGCTCCGCGAGCGCTCGTCGCCGCCTTGACGCTGGCCCTCAGGGCCGCCATCAGGTCGATCAGGTTGGATGTTTCCTGCGCCTCCGGTACCGCGGCGATCTCACGTCCCTCCACCTTGGAGTTGATGATCTCCATGAGGGCGGTGCGGTACTCGTCCTGGTACTGGCCTGGATCGAAGGCGCCCGTCATCGCACCGATCAGTTGCTCGGCCATCACCTTCTCGGCAGGCTTGATCACCGGCTCCTCATCATCGAGATCCAGTTCACCGAGGGCGCGGATTTCGTCCGGCCAGTAGAGGGTGGACAGGATCATCGTATTCTCGAACGGATCGAGCGCCGCCAGCGCCTCCCGGTCCTTGATCACCACTTTGCAGATGGCCGTGAGGCCCTTGTCCTTGAGGACGGACTTGAGGAGCGCAAAGGCTTTTCGGCCGATCTTGTCGGGCTCGATGTAGTAGGCCTGCTTGACGAACCGAGTGTGCGTCTCGGCCTCGGCAGCCTCCACGAACTGCTCGATCTCGATCGAACGAACCGTCTTGAGCGGCAGGGACTCAAGATCCTCGTCCGTCATGACCACGTATTGCCCCGGGGCGTACTCAAAGCCCTTGACGGTGTCCGAGCGCGAGATGACCTCGTCCTCGACGGGGCAGAAGACCTTCATCTGGATCCGGGACAGGTCGGGAGCGTGGAGCATGTTGAAGCTGATGCCAACCCGCGACTCGGTGGCTACGTAGAGCTTGATCGGGATGGTCACGAGGCCGAACTGGATGGCCCCTTTCCACATCGCGCGCGCCATGAGGTGTCCTCGTGCTCGACTCCAGCTGCCCGGGGGAGTCGGGTACGAGACCATACCATCGAGTGACAAGTCCACCCAGGCGAGGCTCAGGCGGCCGCGGTCACCAATTCGCGCTCGGCGCGGACGATCTGGGCGAGGATCCCCTCGCGCATCCGATCGAGTGACGCCCCGACCGCGCTGGCAGTCGAGCCCATCTGGGTCAGGTTCGTCTTCATTGTCCGAACCGCCTCAAGCTGCTCTCGAATGGCGGTCAGGGCTTCCCCGAGCGCCGCCGCATCGACCTCGGCCTCGTGCTCGCGAAGGGTCGTCACGGCCAGCAGGCGAGCTAGTCGGACGGCCGCTTCAAGCGTGGCCATATCCGGGTCGGCCGGATCGATGACGCAGTAGACGTCGCCTGCCCGGACATCGAATGGCGCGATTCCGGCCGGCGCATGGTTCGGGGTGAAGACCACGAGGCCCACCGCGGCATCACGGTTGAGTCGCGCCTCGCGAAGCTCGTCCCGCATCTCGCGCCCAGAAATCCTGCGGTCCTTGGCCTCGATGACGACGCGGAGGTCCGCGCCCTTTGACACCGCAGGGTCCAGGGTCAGCACGAAGTCACCCTTCTTGGAGCGGCCCGCGTCGCCCGCGTCGGTCCCGGTCCGCTCGACGAGGTCGTTCGCGCCACGCGCGATGTCCCCGAGCATTCCTTCCAGCAACGTCTCGAAGTCGCCGCCCTTGGCCGCCGACTTCGCCCGCTCGCCTGCCCGGGCGGCAGTCGCAGCCTCGAGTGAGACCAGCTTCTCCTCTAGAGCCTTGAAGCCCGCTGCGACCTCCGTCCGAAACTGGTGGAGCGGCGACCCCATGCGGGTTGGGTCAAGGAGCGTTGCCAGCCGGGAGGCGTCGCCATCGAAGTAGGTATCCAGCATCGCCGAGATCCGCCCGATGGCGGAGTCGCGACGCTTCGGGTCGAACAGCTCGTCGACCATCGACCGAAGCTTGCCGCGGTCGCCGAGGAACGCCTCCAGCGTGCGCGGCAGGCGCCCGCCGTCGTCCGCGAAGTTGGCCCGGAGCACCTGCTCGAGCGC
>JBDTQY010000007.1:0-1683 GCA_039931955.1 Chloroflexota bacterium | reverse complement strand
GCTCCTCGAGGTGCGTGATCACGTAGCGCTCCAGCATTCCGGCCACGGTGTACGTCCCGCGAACGGGATGCCGGCCGACCTTCTCGCTCTCGGCGTCGTCCATCGTGCGCATGCGCACCGCAACGCGGGCACCGTCGGCGGCCAGCCGGGCAAACAACTCCCGCAGGGGGACGGTTCGGTCCCGACCGATGATCCCGATCCGGACCGTCTCTTCGGCCACGCGCCCGAACGGGACGGGGTCATTTCCGGTTCCGTCCAGAATCCGCTCGGCCTCTCCGAGCCAGAACGGCAACATCTCATCCAGGTGCGCCAGGAGCTCGGGCGGGCCCCAGCTGGCCTCGGCTTCGGTCCCGTACAGCTCGGCGAGTGGCCACGGCGCGGCAGCCTCGACGCGTTCTCGGAGCGCGAGGACGTCGGCAACGGCGGTATCGAGACGGGCAGCAAGGGCGGGTAGATCGTTCATTGCTGGAGTTTCGCACGACCGCGGCTGCGGGCAAGGCATGCGAGCGCAGCCAAATGATCCCTGAGCGCGGTCCGGGAACTTCCGAGCTGGGCGTCGCGTCGTGCCGGCCCGCCATTGTGGGCCGCGGCCTCGACGGTGGGGCTACCATGGGGCGACCACCCACCCGCCAGCCACAACCATCGGAGGCGAGCGTCCATGACCGAGACGCTGAACCGGGGGGCCGCCAACCAGGCCGGCGCCCATCTCAACAAGAATGCCTACGCCGAGGCGAAGGACTTCCTGCCCCTCAACGGGATCGATCACGTCGAGTTCTGGGTCGGAAATGCGCGCCAGGCGTCGGCTTACTTCCGCGCGCTGTGGGGCTTCACGCCAGTTGCCTACGCGGGACTCGAGACCGGCGTCCGCGACCGAGCCAGCTACGTCATGCGCCAGAACGACATCACCATCGTCCTGACGGCACCGCTGTCCCCGGATGGCGAGATCGCTGACCACGTTCATCGGCACGGCGACGGCGTTCGGGATATCGCCTTCGCGGTGGATGATGCGACGTCGTCGTGGCGTGAAACCACAGCCCGCGGGGCGCGGTCGTCGATGGAGCCGGTCGAGCTGGATGGAGGCGAGGACGGAATCCTGCGCCGGAGCGCGGTTTGCACATACGGTGAGGTGTGTCACTCGTTCATCGATCGGCGCGACTACCACGGCGTCTTCGCGCCCGGGTACCGCAAGGTGAAGAAGCCGGCGGCGGCGGCTGGCGGGCTCTCGCTCCTCGAGATCGACCACTGCGTCGGCAATGTCGAGCTGGGGGATATGAACCGGTTCGTGGACTACTACCGGGACGTCTTCGGGTTCGCTCAGCTCATCCACTACGACGACAAGGTCATCCACACCGACTACTCGGCCCTGATGTCCAAGGTCATGACGAGCGGCAACGGCCGAGTCAAATTCCCGATCAATGAACCGGCCAGCGGCAAGCGGAAGAGCCAGATCCAGGAGTTCCTCGACTACTACTTCGATTCCGGAACGCAGCACATTGCCCTGCGGACCGAGGACATCGTCACGACGGTCCGGGCGTTGCGGGCCAACGGGGTCGAGTTCCTGGGTATGCCGCACGCTTATTACGAGACCCTGGCCGCCCGGGTCGGCGACGTCGGCGTCCCGATGGATGTCCTCGAGGAGCTGGGGATCGAGGCCGACCGCGACGAGGAGGGCTACCTCCTCCA
>JBDTQY010000006.1:0-3805 GCA_039931955.1 Chloroflexota bacterium | reverse complement strand
GACCGCCTGGTCCAGGGCTGCGTCCTCGAAGACGATGTTGGCGGCCTTGCCGCCGAGCTCCAGGGTCAGGGCCTTGTCCGTCCCGGCCACTGCCTGGTGGATGAGCTTTCCGACGCCAGTCGAGCCCGTGAAGGCAACCTTGTCCACGCCGGGACTGCTGACCAGGTGCATCCCGATCCGGGCAGGACCGGGCACGATGTTCACGACCCCCGGTGGCAGATCGGCCTGGCGGCAGACATCTGCGAAGAGCAGGGCACTGAGCGGCGTCGTGGACGCTGGCTTGAGGACGACCGTGTTCCCCGCGGCCAGCGCGGGCGCGATCTTCCAGGCGAGCATGAGGAGCGGGAAGTTCCAGGGGATGACCTGCGCGGCGACGCCGAGCGGCTTGGCCACCCGCCCGGGGAACGCGTATTCGAGTTTGTCCGCCCAGCCGGCGTAGTACCAGAAATGCGCCGCGGCGAGCGGCACATCGACGTCCCGGCTCTCCTTGATCGGCTTGCCGGAGTCCATCGTCTCCAGCACCGAGAACTCCCGGCTTCGTTCCTGGAGGATCCGTGCGATCCGGAAGAGGTATTTGGCACGTTCGCGGCCCGGAAGGGAGCCCCAACTGCCGCGCTGGGCTCGGCGTGCGGCCCGGATCGCTCGATCGACGTCCGCCTCTGTGGCCATGGCGACGTCGGCGATCTTCTCCTCGGTGGCCGGATTTACGGTCGCGAACACGCCTCCATCGGAAGCGGCAACCTCGCGCCCGTTGATGAAGAGCCCGTAGCGCTCCTTGAGGACGACGACGTCCCGGGACTCAGGGGCGGCCGCGTACTCCCAGGGGATCGCCTGACCATCCCCGAGACCCCAGCCGGCTGGCCCACGGTCGCCCAGCCACGGGCGGACCTTCGTTGCGTCACTCGTCACGTGGGGCATCATACCCGGGATGATCGCCTCTTCCCCCCGCCGCCGCCGCACATGACGCCGCTCCTGGTCATCGGATTTACCGCAGCGACGCTGGCGGCGATGATCAACTGGTACGCCGTGACCGCCGCCGTCCTGGTCGCTGAGGCATCATGAGGCCATCCATCCACGGCGCGAGCTGACAGGCACGCGCTCAACCAAGCGCGACTCGGGCGGGCTGCACGCGCTCAACCAAGCGCGACTCCGGCCCGACGCGCCGAATGCTGACAGACCCCAGGGGGATCTCGTGACCGACAAGACGCCACTGTGGCAGCGCCGCTACCGTGCCCCGATCCTTGGCATGCCGACCTGGTCGCGCCTTGCGCCGGATCGGGTCGTCTACGTATCGTCCGAGAGCGGTGTCTATCAGCTCCACAGCTGGGACCTTGCGACGGACGTTCGGCGGCAGGTGACGTCCGAGCCGGTTGGGCTGGTCGACGGCCATGTCAGCGCGGATGGGGAGTGGGTGATCTGGCATCGGGATACCACCGGATCCGAGGCTGGACAATGGGTCACGGCTCCCTTCGGCGGCGGTCCTGCCGAGCCATTCGCGGATGCCTTTCCGGAGGGTTGGGACCAGGGCCTGGCTCCCGGCAGGCTCCGCGCGGTTGCAGCCATCAGTACCCAGGCTGAATTCGGGCTCTACGTGACGGAACGAGACGGGAGCGGACGGCGCATCGCCACGAGCGCCGACTCGATCTCGATGGGCGGCACCAACGCGTTGGTCGGTGGCGGGACCGAGCGGGCGGGCCTCTCTGCAGACGAGACGATGGTTGCACTTGAGCATGGTGAGCACGGCGACCTGATCCATCCAGCGCTGCGAATCCTCGATACCCGGACCGGGGCTGTGGTTGCCGACCTCCAGGACGTCGGCAGTGGTCTCGACGCCCAGGCATGGTCTCCGGTGGCCGGCGACCCGCGATTGGCGATCGGGCACGAGCGCAACGGCGAAGCGAGCGTCGCCATCTGGAATCCGCGGGCCGGAACCGTCACCGAGATCGACCTGCCGTGGGCCCATCCGGTCGAGGTCGCGGACTGGTGGCCGGACGCGAGCGCGCTCCTGCTCGTTGAGCTCGTCGAGGGGCGCCATCGCCTGCATCGGTACAATCTGGCGGACGGTCGAATCACGACGCTGGCGACGCAGCCCGGATCAATGACGGGGGCGCGGGTCCGACCCGACGGCACCGTCTGGTATCGCCTTCAGAACGGCGAGCACCCCGGAGTCCTCCTGGCGGTGGGCTCTCACGAACCGATCCTGACCGCGGGGCCGGCGCCCGCCGGGCGAGCATTCATCCCCTGGTCCTTTCCGAATCCCCACGGGCAGACCGTCCACGGCTGGCGCATCGAGCCAGAGGGTGAGGCACCGTTTCCGACGCTCGTCCATGTGCACGGCGGCCCAACCTCGATCGACCTGGATCGATGGGCGCCCGATCTCCAGGCCTACGTCGATGTCGGTTTCCAGGTCGTCCTCGTCAACTACCGAGGATCGATCGGGTTCGGGTCGGCCTGGCGCGATACCCTCATCGGCAACATCGGCTGGCCGGAGCTCCAGGACATCAACGCCGGGGTGGATGACCTCCTCGCGAGCGGCCTCGCCGACCCTTCGCGGATGGCAATCGCCGGCTGGAGCTGGGGCGGCTACCTGACGCTCCTGATGCACGGGATGCATCCGGATCGGTTCATCAGCGGCGTGGCGGGGGTCCCGGTCGGCGACTATGCGCTCGGCTACGAGGACCTGTCGCCGGAACTGAAGGCCTACGACCGCGCCCTGCTCGGCGGAACGCCGGATGAGGTCCCGCAACTCATGGCCGAGCGGTCGCCAATCAGCTACGTGGACAACGTCAAGGCCCCGATCCTGTTCCTGGCCGGCGAAGCTGATACGCGGTGCCCGATCCGGCAGGTGATGGCCTACGTGGACCGCTTGCGCGAGCGGGACCACCCAAACGAGCTGTACCTGTTCCCGACCGGCCATGCTCCGTATCAGATCGACGAACGGATCAAGCAGACGCAGGTTGTCCTCGAGTTCCTGGCTCGTACGGTTCCTGGGGTCACCCTGCCCACCTAGGGACGTAGCGTCGACCCCATCGCGATTCCATCCACGAGGTAGGTCCCGGTTGGTCCGCTGACCACGATGTCGTAGGTCCGGCCCGCTCCGTACGGCCCGAGGTCCGCGACGGTCACCAGCGAGCCGCTCACGACGTCACCGAGCCCGAGCGTTCCGAGCCGGCGACCGTCCGCCAGCGGGTGTCCGGGCGAAGCCGTGACGGTCCGTCCATCGGCCAGAACGAGATGTACGACGCGATGGCTCAGGGGGGCCGACGTGGACGCGAGCGCGATCACCAACCCCTCGACGCGGCGCCCGGCAGCATCGAGTGTCCAGACTGCGTCCCCGAGGCTGAGACCCTCGACGGGCAGGCCGCCGCTGGGCGTCTCGATGATGGTCCCGCGGGCCAGGCAAATCGGACAGAGCGGAGCGGAGGCGGCAACCTGTTCGGCGATAGAGATCGCGCCGGAGATGCTGATCGTGCCGCTGGTCCGGGTGCCATCCGTAGCGGCGCCGGCCGGCTCGGCCAGGTAGTCGAACCTCCAGGTCCCGTTACCGGCGGTTTCGAGTGCGATGGCGTTGAGGACCTTCCATGAGCGGTAGATATCGAGCTTCTGCTCATCGCTGAAGGGATCGGTCGGGAGCAAGCCGAAAGCACTGGCAAGCGCGACAAACGCCTCGGAATCGGCGACTACATCGGGCCACCGCTCGCGAGCCGAATCGATCTCGTCGGCTCGCGCCACCGGGTAGTAGTCCGGGTCGCAATACCAGAGGGCGCCGAAACTCCGCACGATGACAAGCTTCAGGTCCGGCACC
>JBDTQY010000005.1:0-14226 GCA_039931955.1 Chloroflexota bacterium | reverse complement strand
GCCGACGCCAGCCTTAGGACGGCTGCGCTCTATCCACTGAGCTACGGGGGCGTGCGTGGATCGTACCCCACCGTCCTGCAGCGGCCGTTTGCATCCGTACAGAAGGGTCAGGCGCTCGGCTCGATGTACGATGCCGAACGTGACCACTCCCCTCCCCGATCTTGTCCTGTACGGGCGATCCGGCTGCGGCCTCTGCGACGAGGCGCGATCCGCCATTGACCTGCTGCTGGCCGAACGAGCTTCCCGTGGTCTCGCGGTGCCGGCCGTTGTCGAGCACGACATCGATGGCGATCCCGAGCTCCATCGCCAACTGTTTGATCGCATCCCGGTCATCGTGCTCGGGTCCGGACGCCTTGAGCTTGCGACCAGCGTTTCCCGCCTCCGGCGCCTGCTTTCCGACGTCCTCGATCAAGCAGTCAACGATGCTCCAGGCTTGCCAGCGGTCTCGAGTCAAGGCTGATCATGGGGACCGACCTGACCATTGCCGTCGCGTTCGGTGCCGGCCTCCTGAGCTTCCTCTCGCCGTGTGTCCTGCCGCTGGTGCCGGCGTACCTCGGCCAGATGGCTGCCGTCGCGGTCGTCGGGCGTTCCACGACTGAAGTCACACGCTGGCTGGCGATCCGACACGCCGTCGCCTACGTGGCCGGCTTCGGCGCCGTCTTCACGGTGCTCGGACTGACGGCCACCTATTTGGCTGGCCCACTCGTCGACTTCCTCCCGCTCCTGCGGCAGCTCGGCGGCATCCTGCTCATCCTGCTGGGGCTCAACCTCGCCGGATTGCTCCGGATCCCGGCCCTCGAGCGCAGTTGGCGACCCCTTGATGCCGGCGCCGCTGGCACGCTGGCGGCCGTCACCGGAACGACAGCCCTGGCGAGCACATCTGGTCCGGGCAGTGAGCAGCGTCTTGGCGACCGACTCGGTGGCCGGATCGTGAGCGCCCGCGGAGGCTGGTTCGCCTCGTTTGGACTCGGAGCGATCTTTGCCGTCGGCTGGACTCCCTGCATCGGCGTGATCCTGGGCGGAATTCTGACGATGGCGGCCACCAGCGGGAGCACCGCCCAGGGAGCGCTTCTTCTCCTTGCCTATACCGCGGGCCTCGGGATCCCGTTCATCCTGATCGCGGCCGCATACGACCGCGCGCCCAGGCTGCTTCGGCCTTTGGTGCAGCACGGTCGGATGGTGTCCCTGATCGGTGGGCTGATGGTGGCGCTCATTGGGGTCGCGATGCTTATGAACTGGCTGGCGCTGCTTGCTCGGTTCGTCCCGTTCAACACCTCGATCTGACGCGGTGGAAGATCCGTCAGCAGAGGCGCCAGCGCCAGCGGGTATCGCGGCCCCCGGAACCTCTCGACGAGCCCGGCGCCGCGGGATCGGGCCCTTCAGCCTTCGGCAGGTCGCCGGAGCCCTCGGTGCGGTAGTCGTCAGTGCGATCCTCCTGACGATTGCAACGGCACCGCTCGGTTCAACGACTCCCGGCCTGCCCAACCCGGCCGCATCGGCGTATCAGTTGCGATCACCAATCCCCGGCCTCCAGGTCGGTGACCTCGCGCCGGAGCTCACCGGGACCGCCGACGACGGGTCGCCCTTCGCACTGACGGACCTTGACGGACATCCGATCACGCTTACGACACTCCGCGGACGCGCCGTCTGGATCAACTTCTGGGCCAGTTGGTGCCCACCCTGCCAGTTCGAGACGCCGACCATCCGGGCGATCGATCAGCAGTACCGCGATCGCGGGCTGACCATTGTCGCGATCCAGGTCCAGCAGACCGTCGAGGACGGCCGCGACTACGCTGCCAGGTACGGGCTGGAGTACACCATCGGAGCCGACGTCAGTGCCGCCGTGTTCCGCACCTATCGTGTCTTCGCACTACCGACGCAGTTCTTCGTGGATCCCGAGGGTGTGATCCAGGCTGTGATCAATGGTCCAGTAGATCAGGCGGCGGCTCGAGCACTGATCGAGACAATGCTGCCCTGACGCTGGCGGGCATTCCACTCGTCGGAGTCGAAAGGGTCGCTCTGGCCCTCAGCCCGCCTCGTAGCGGTAGCGGTCGCGATCCGTCACCAGCCGGCCGATAGGCGTCAGCGGCTCGTGCGACAGGGCGACGATCCAGCTATCGGCGGCCGCTCGCGCAAAGAGATCCGACTTGACTTCGACGGAGTCGAGCGGGAAGTCGTCGAACGCCGTGACCCAGCGCGGATTCGCGCTCCATGGCCGCATGCAGAGATCGCCGAAGAAGGCCAGTGTTCGCGCGGTCGGGCCGGAACCTCGGACGACAACCGCCTGGTGGCCCTTCGAATGGCCGCCGGTCGGGATCACGGAGACACCAGGCAGGATCTCGGCTTCGCCGTCGGCCCAATCCTCGCCACCCCACTCCCGCACCAGCTGGATCTCGGGCTGGTCGTAGGACGCGACGATCCGGCTGTTGTCGTCCAGGGCGATCTCCCACTCGGCACGCTGTGCCACGATCCGGGCGCGCGGGAACGCTCGCGATCCGTCGGCCCGCAGCAGCCCTCCCGCATGATCGAAATGGAGGTGACTCATCGCCACGACGTCGACCGACTCGGGGTCAACTCCTGCCGCCTCCAGCGCGGGTATCACAGGATCGCCCTCGTAGGCCCGCATCGCGCGGACCTTGTCTGAGACCCGCTCCCCGATCCCTGTCTCAACCAGGACTCGACCCGCCGGCGTCTCCACCACGAGGCAGTTGAGCGCCTGGAGCAGCCGATGCTCGTGATCGATCTCCTCGGTGACCCAGCGATCCCAGAGCAGCCGCGGCACCGGGCCGAACAGGGCGCCCGCGTCGGACCGGAACGTCCCGGCCTGGATGAGGGCCACGCGCGTGCCGCCACCCAGATCCGCCGACCAATGGACCGCGTCGTTGATGGCCATGCCGTCAATCGTCCCGCTTGGTGCTGAAGTCCCGGTGGAACGCGGACGCGGTCGGCTCGGACTGACCCTGGTATTTCGAGCCCAGCACGGCGCTCCCATACGGGCGATCCACCGGGCTGGACATCCGAAAGAAGCTGATCTGGCCGATCTTCATGCCGTGGTAGAGGGCGATCGGGAGGTTGGCCACGTTGGACAGCTCCAGGGTGAGGTTGCCCTTCCAGCCCGGGTCCACGTAGCCAGCCGTGGAGTGGATCAGGAGCCCGAGACGACCGAGTGATGACTTGCCCTCCAGGCGGGCGACAAGGTCGTTCGGCAACTCCACCCACTCGAGGGTCTGGCCGAGGACGAACTCACCCGGATGCAGGATGAAGGGCTCGTCGTCCTCGATCTTGAGGAGCTCGGTCAGATCCGGCTGCGGCTGCCGGACGTCGATGAAGGCATAGCGGTTGTTGCGGAATACCCGGAAACTCCGATCCAGATGGAGATCCACGGAAGAGGGCTGGAGGTCCTGCAGGTCAAACGGTCGAATTCCTACGTCGCCGGCGTCGATGGCGGCCCGGATGTCCCGGTCAGACAGGACGCTCACTGGGGATCCCCTTTCGGGCTCCATTGGGCATACAGCGTATCCACCTCGCGCTTGAGATCCTCCAGGTCGTCGAAACTCTGATAGACGCTTGCAAAACGAATGTAGGCGATCTGGTCCAGCTCGCGAAGCTTGGCCATGGCGAGCTGGCCGACGCGAGACGACGGAACCTCGGTCATGCCCTCCCCGCGCAGGAGTGCCTCGATCTCCTCACCGGCCTCATCGGCCGACGAGGCTGGGACCGGCCGCCGTGTCAGCGCCTTCCGGAGGCCCGAGACCAGCCGCTCGCGGTCGAATTCCTGACGAGTGCCGTCGCGCTTGACGATCACGAGACGCGGTGCCTCGATGCGCTCATACGTGGTGAACCGGAGGCTGCAGGCGGCGCATTCCCGGCGCCGACGAATGGTCGCCGCATCGTCCAGGTCGCGCGAATCCACGACTCGAGACTCCCGTTCTCCGCACTGCGGGCAGCGCATGGATCCTCCTCGGCACCACTAGGGGTGGTGGTGTGGCCCGAGGATAGCACTACATGGAGTACCGGAAGGTCGGGAGGCGTCAGATGTGCGGGCGCCCGAATCGACGGACCGGCGAAGCCTCCTCGGCCTCCGCGATCGCCTCCCTGGCCAACTCCTGGAACGACTCGCGGGAGTGGACGAGGTTGAGGTATCCGCGCTTGATGGCGGTATCCGCCTCCGCGCCACGCTCTCGTCGATCTCCGTCGCGGGCCAGGTCGCAGCCATGCTCGACCATCTCCAGGGCTCGCCCGGCGCGTTCGAGTTCCTCGATCATGCGCCGCTTCGTTACAGCAGCCGAGGCCGGGACTTCCAGGGCCTCGACCTCTTCGATGTAGCGATCGACGCCACCGCGGGCTACCCGGAGGCTGTCGCGGATCGCCCCACCGTCCGACGTACGTCGTCGAACGCCGTCGATCACCGCCGCAATCTCTCCGATACTTTGGGCCACGCGGCGAGAAAGATCGGAGGCGTCGCCTCGGAAGCCCTCGGCCACCCGCGTCCGATAGAGGATGCCGGCAACCCGGCGAGCCAGCAGCACGATGGCGATCGCCACGATGACGACGATGCCGACCGCGATCTGCTGCGCTGTATCCATGACGCCTCCGGTTCTGGAGCTGACGCCGTCAACCTACCCCGCGCGTGCTCGAAGGGCTGTCACGAGGGCCGGGCCGACCTCGAACAGGTCGCCCACGACGAGGAGATCCGCGAATTCGGCAATCGGCGCATCCGGATCCCGGTTGACAGCCACGATCGTCCCGGCCGTCTGCATGCCAACCTTGTGCTGGATGGCCCCTGAGATCCCCAGGGCAAGGTACAACTCTGGCTT
The DNA here is from genome assembly GCA_039931955.1 of Chloroflexota bacterium. Lineage (GTDB taxonomy): Bacteria > Chloroflexota > Limnocylindria > Limnocylindrales > CSP1-4 > UBA5189. The sequence goes on along the minus strand of JBDTQY010000005.1, from coordinate 9,409 downwards.
GACGATCTTGCCGGTCTGGCCAATCTGCTGGGCATATGGAATCCAGCCCGAGTCCACCGCGGCTCGCGTTGCCCCGACCGCTCCGCCAAGGACCGAAGCAATCTCCTCGACCAGGGCAAAACCTTCCGGACCGCCGACGCCGCGGCCACCCGACACAATCACCCTGGCCTCCTCGATCGGGGCAGCGGCGCCAGCTTCCGCGACCTGTTCCACGATCCGGACTCGCGGCAGAACGGGTTCCGCGTCGGCCTTGATCTCCTCGACGGCACCGGCGGTCGTCGCGGTGGCCGCTTCCGTGGTGTTCGGACGCACCGTCACGATCCCAGACCCACCCACGAACTGGGACGTCGTCAGCAGTTTGCCGCCAAACGCGGCCGTCTCCGCAGTTGGCCCGTCGTCCGACCAGCTGACCTCGGTCGCGTTGGCCAGGACGCCCAGGCCGGTCAGGGCGGATAGTGCGCCGGCGACGTCACGCCCGTCTGGTCCCGCGCCAATGAGGACGACGGCGTCCGAACCCTCCCCGATGACGCTCGCTGCTCGCTCAGCAGCCACCGCCGCCCACGAGTGTCCCGAGGCGCCTGCGTCGCTCACGGCAATCACCTTCGGCAGATAGGCCGCGAGTTCGGCAGCGATGCCTTTCGCATCCGCGGCAACCGCGAGGCCGGTCGCGCTCCCGCCTGAGGCTTCAGCAAGTCCCCGTGCGAGCGTCGCCGCCTCGGCCGAGATCCTGGCGAGCGTCCCGTCACCATTTGGTTCAGCGATGACCCAGATGACAGCCATCAGATGACCTTCCGCGCTGCCAGCAGCTCGACGATGGCGGCAGCACCCTCGTCGGGAGTACCGCGGACCACCTTCGTCGCCTCCCGCGCCGGCGGACGCTTCGTCGCCTTGACAACCGTCAGGGCGCTCGCGCCGCCGATGGCGCTGGCGTCCAGACCGATATCGGCCAGTGACCGCGTCACGATCTCCTTGGACCGCGCAGCCATGATCCCCTTGAGGGACGGATAGCGGGGCTCCCCGAGTGCCTGCGTGCAGACCACGAGCGCCGGCATCGGGGCTTCGAGGAGATCGTAGCCGCTTGTCGTGAGCCGCCTGACGCGCACCGTGCCACTGTCCGGGTCCGGTTCGATCTTCGCCGCGTTGCCGAGATACGGCAGACGGAGGAGGGCAGCGATCCCCGCTGGCACCACGCCGCCGACGCCATCCGAGGTATCAACGCCGGCGAGGACTAGGTCGAAGGTCAGCTGCCCGAGGGCGGCCGCCAGGACCTGGGTCGTGGACCACGTATCCGAGCCGGCGAGAACCTCGTCGGTCACGATGACGCCGCGGGCCGCACCCATGGCGAGGGCCTTGCGCATCGTGTCGGTACCGCCGGCCGGGGCCATCGTCAGCAGGCTGACCTCCCCCCCGAGCGCATCCACCAACTTCAGGGCGGCCTCCAGTGCGTACTCGTCATTGCCGTTGACGACCGCTGGAGACGCCGCGCGATCCAGCCGGTTGTCGGGCCCCAGGCGCTCGGCTGCGGCCACAGGATCGGGCACTGGCTTGGTCAGGACAACGATATGCACGGGTAGTCGATCCTCCCTCGGGCGTTGCTGTGAATCAGGCGTCCGGTCGGCCGAGCAGGGCACGAGCCACCACCAGGCGCTGGACCTGCTGTGTCCCTTCGTAAATCTGGGTGATCTTGGCGTCACGCATCATGCGCTCCACCGGAAATTCGTCGATGTAGCCATATCCGCCCAGGACCTGCACGGCATCCGTCGTCACTCGCATGGCGGTATCTCCCGCGACGAGCTTGCACAGAGCGGACCAGCGCGACGCATCCGGACTCCCCGATTCGATCTCCACGCAAGCGGTGTAGAGGAGCTGACGCGCCGCCTCGGTCTGCGCATCCATGTCAGCGAGCATGGCCTGGACCATCTGGAAATCGCCGATCCGCTGCCCGAACTGCTTGCGGTCCCGTGCGTAGGCGACTGCCGCGTCGAGTGCGCCCTGGGCGATCCCGACTGCCTGGGCGGCGACGCCGGGACGCGAGCGATCCAGCGTTCCCATGGCGAGCTGGAATCCGTCGCCCTCCTCCCCGATGCGATTGGCGACGGGGACGCGAACGTCATTGAACGAGAGCTCAGCCGTCGGACTCCCGCGGATCCCAAGCTTGTGTTCGAGCCGCTCCACACGGAAGCCCTCGGCAGGTACCTCGACGACAAAGCAGGACAGGCGCTTGTGGCGGGGGGCGTCCGGGTCGGTGACGGCAAAGACCGTGATCAGCCCGGCCACGGAGCCGTTGGTGATAAATCGTTTGGTACCGCTGATCCGGTACTCGTCGCCGTCACGAGTGGCGCGGGTCCGGATGGAGGCGGCATCGGATCCTGCCTCGGGCTCGGTCAGGCCAAAGGCCGCCAGCGTGCGCCCGGAGGCAAGGTCGGGGAACCATCGCGCCTGTTGTTCCGGCGAGCCAGCGAGAAGGAGCGGCAGGGCGCCCAGTTCCTGGACGATCAGGATGAGGCTACTGGTGGCGCAGGCCCGGGCGATCTGCTCGATGGCCAGGCAGACCGTCAGGAGATCGCCACCCACGCCTCCGTGCTCGATCGGAAAGGGCAGTCCAAGGACGTCCTGCTCGGCGAGCAGCTGACGAATGTCCTCGGGAAACTCGGACGTGCGGTCGATCTCCGCGGCGCGCGGCGCGATACGTGCATCGGCCATCGCGCGCAACGTGTCGCGTAGGAGGACCTGCTCGTCGGTCAATCGATTGCCGGGATTGAGCGTACTCACCGCCCCAATCGTACAGGGGAACCTGTTCCCGAATCGATCCTGAGGTCGTACGCTCTTCGCTCACGCTCGGAACCCGTCGCGGGGGTGACAGGAACGAGCGTCGATGAGGTGGGTACGTTGAACGATCCGTGGCTTCTGATCCTCGTCCTGGCGGCCGTCAGCGGAGCGCTGGCTTCATGGGCCATCCTGCGGAGATCGCGGCGTCCGCCCGACAGTCCGTTCGCCGCCTCGACGGAAGGGGCGAAGCGGTGCCCGAGCTGCGGGTTCGCGAACGTCTCGGCCGATCGCACCTGCGCCAGCTGCGGAAGTGACCTGCCCGACTGACGGGCGGATCGGCACCCCTCAGGGCCACGCGGGTTCGTCGTGATCCGCCTTCGGGCGCTTCGCCGAGCCCCGGGCTGCGGGTGACCCGCTACTGGACGACCGGCAGCTGGCGCCCCTGGAGTTGGCGCGGGTCAATTGACTCGGCAAGGAGCTCGGCGATATCGATGGCGCGGACTTCGCCGCCGGCATTCGCATCGGAGGCCTCCAGGCCGTCCTTCATCATCGTCATGCAGAACGGACACTCGGTGGCGACAGTGCCGGCGCCAGTCGCGAGCGCTTGACTCGTCCGCGAGGCGTTGATCCGCGTCCCGCGCGTCTCCTCCATCCACATCCGGCCGCCGCCCGCCCCACAGCAGAAGGCGTCGCGGCCGTTCTTCTCCATCTCGACGAGATCCAGGCCCGGCACGGACCCGAGAACCTCTCGCGGCTCGGCGATCACGCCGTTGTAGCGGGCCATGTAGCAGGAGTCGTGAAGGGTCACGGAGCGTCGCGGACCGGCCTCGTCATCGATCACCTTGAGCCGCCCGTCGGCCAGGAGCTCCTTGAGGAACGCTGAGTGATGGATTACCCGGAACGTGCCTCCCAGCTGCCCGTACTCGTTCCCGATGGTATTGAAGCAGTGCGGGCAGGCGGTCACGATCGTCTTCTCGCCCATTCGATAGCGGTTGAGCGTCTCCACGTTGCCGCTGGCGAGCATCTGGAAGACGTAGTCGTTGCCCATCCGCCGAGCAGGGTCGCCGGTGCACGACTCCTCCTGGCCAAGGACCGCGAAGTTCAGCCCGGCGGCATTGAGGCAGGTGGCGAAGGCGCGAGCCACTTTGCGGTTGCGCTCGTCGAAGGCGGCCGCGCAGCCGACCCAGTACAGGACGTCAAGTTCCGCCAGCTTTCCTGCCGCAGCCACGTCGGCCACGATCGGAACCTCGAACGGCAATCCCTTGGTCCAGTCGAGGCGGGAGGCCGGTGGCTGACCCCACGGGTTGCCGACCCCTTCCATGTTCCGGAAGGCGCTGTTGAGTTCGGTCGGGAATCGAGAATCCTCCAGGACCAGGTTTCGACGCAGCCCGACGATCTTGTCGACGTGCTCGATCAGCACCGGGCATGCCTCGACGCACGCCCCGCAGGTCACGCAATCCCAGACCGCGTCGTACGGGATGGCGTTGTCCACGATCGGTAGCGCGAGCCTGTCCGCGTTGGGAAGTCGATCGTCGCGCCCGATCTCGGCCCGGATGATCGGCGAGTTCGGAATGAGATTGATGCCCAGCTCGGCGCCCTCGGACATCGAGCGGATCCCCATGATCATGGCCCGCGGATCGAGCGGCTTGCCGGTCTGGGCCGCGGGGCAGACGGCTGTGCAGCGCCCGCACTCGGTACACGTGAAGCCGTCGAGCATGTCCTTCCAGCCGAGATCCTGGAGGGTCCGCAACCCGAATGTCGCATCCTCGGCTTCCAGGTCGAGGGCTGGCAACACGCCGCGCGGCTCCAGCTTGCGGAACCAGACGTTGACGAAGGCCGTGTAGACGTGGAAGTGCTTGTTGAACGGGATGTAGATGAGGAACCCACTGAGGACGAAGACGTGGCTCCACCACAGGCCCACGAACCCCGCCTCGGTGAGATCCGGCGAGAGGGACCGGAATGGGACCGCCATCGCATTCGCGATGAAGGCGCCGGTCACGTCCCCGTAGCGCGCCGCCTCGAACGCCTGGGCAAAGAACTCCGTGGACACCACGAGCGTGATCAGCGTCAGCACGATGAGGCTGGTCCGCGACAGGTGGATCCGCGCCGGATGGCTCACCAGCCGGCGCCAGAACGCATACCCCGCGGCAGCCAGGGCCCCTACGGCCACGACATTCTGGATCGCGACCAGGAAGGTCCAGATCAGGCCATCCAGCGGCCACGCCACGACCGTCTCGAGGAGCCCGCCGGTCACAGCGTTGGCGTTTCCGATGAGGAGCACCGTGGAGCCGAGGAAGAGCAGGTAGTGCATCACGCCGACGCGCAACTCGCGGAACATTCGAACCTGGAGGATGGTGTATCTGAGGATCCCGAACGCTCGGCGCCCAACGTGATCCAGCCCGCGGGGGCCTCCGGCACGTGCCGCCTGCATGACCCGGACGTGGCGCACCACCACCAGGCCGAACACGAAGAAGGCGCCCCAGAAGATCGGGAAGATCAGCGGGTAGGCCGGTACGTGGTCGAACGCCTCAAACATCAGGTCCCACTCTCCTGCCCGGGATCGTACGCGACGCGACCACTGCCTCGCGCAACATCGTGGTCATGGGGTCCGGCAAGCGTTGCGATCGCGTGGGCGAGGACCGGCTCAATCGCCGCCAGCGACTCGGCTGCACCTGCCGGGCTTCCCGGCACGTTGATGACAAGCGCTCGGCCGACGACGCCCACGACGGCACGGGACAGATCAGCCAGCGGTGTCGAGACGCGCCCCGCCGCGCGCATGGCTTCCGCCAGACCTGGAATCTCGTAGGACAGCACCGACCGGGTGGCCTGGGGCGTGACATCCCGCGGGGTCAGTCCCGTCCCGCCAGTTGTCACGACGATGGCATGGTCCCGAGCGGCATCCAGGATCGCGGCTGCGATCAGCTCAATGTCATCGGCGACCACGGATCGCCGCACATCTGCCCCGAGCGCGACCAGCCGGCTGGCGATGACCTCGCCGGACCGATCCTCGCGCACGCCGGCAGCAACACCGTCGCTGACCGTGAGCACGTAGACCGCCGTGCCATCCGGGAGGCTGGCCGGATGGGATGCCGGCATGTCCTCAGCCCTTGCGGATTCGGCCAGCAGATCGATCCCCAGGTCGTCGGCCGGGGCGCCGATCCGGACCCGGGACGACCGCCGACGGACCGGGGCTCACTGCCTCACGGTGCCATTCGCCGCTCTTTCCGCCCGACTTGGCGACCAGGCGAACGCTCTCGATCTCGACGCCGCGCTCCACGCCCTTGACCATGTCGTAGACCGTCAGCGCGGCGACCGACGCTGCCGTCAGGGCCTCCATCTCTACCCCCGTCGGCCCGATGGTGGCGGCCTCGGCGCGGATCTTGAGACCGCCGGCCGCGCGGTCGGGCGAGATCGACACGACGAGGTCGGTCAGGCCGAGTGGGTGACAGAGAGGGATCAGGTCCGAAGTTCGCTTCCCGCCCATGACACCGGCGAGTTCAGCAACGCCGAGGACATCGCCCTTGGCCGATCCGCCGTCGATGACCATCGACAGCGTCTCGGGAGAAAGCCTGACGAACGCCTCGGCAATGGCCCGCCGGGCCGTGGGGGGCTTGGCGCTGACATCAACCATGCGGGGCCGGCCGGATCGATCGACGTGCGTGAGCCGACGTCGTTCGGCGCGCGGGGCGGGGCCTCGGTCCATGATTCCTCCTGTTGGGCACCATGATGCCCGAGTCGCGTTGCTTCGGGGGCTCAGGCCCGGTCGAGCCACATCAGCTCGACCTCGTCGCCGGCTTTGTGTTCATCGATGGACTCCGGGACGATGGCGAGACCATCTGCGGCCGCAAGTGCCGAGAGGACGTGGCTCCCCTGCCCCCCTCTGCCGCCAGCAAGATGAACCAGGACGCGCCCGGACGGGTCGCGGTGCGGGCTGCCCGCGGCATCACGCTCGGCGGTCACCCGCAGGAAGGCACGTCGTCCGTGGCTCTTGGCCGCTGAGTCCAGGAGGACGGCTCGATCTAGCGGACGGGCCGTCTGGGCATGCCCCCCCAGGAGTCGCAGGGCTGGCCGGACGAACAGCTCGAACGTCACGAAGGTCGAGACCGGGTTCCCAGGCAGGCCGAACAGGAGCACCGGCGCACCGCCGCCGAGTCGTTTGGCTGTTCCGAACACGAATGGCTTTCCCGGCTGCACGGCTACGCGCCAGAGAGCGATCTCGCCGAGTTCGGCGAAAACCGTCCGGATATGGTCATACGGCCCGACCGAGACCCCACCGGAGACGATGATCGCATCGGGCTGCTCCACGAGCCCCGCACTGAGGCGCGCACGGACGTCCTCGATACGATCCCGTGCGATCCCGAGGCTGCGCGAGTCCCCCCCGGCATCCTGGACATAGGCGAGGAGAGCCGGACCGTTGGCGTCCGGAATGCCCGAGGTTCCGAGCTCGGATCCCGGTGCCCTGATCTCGTCGCCGGTCGCCATCACGCCGACGATGGGCCGGCGATGGACCAGCAGTCCGGCATGACCAGCTCCCGCGGCTACCGCGATCGATGCGGGCCGGATCACGGTTCCTGCCTCCAGGACCACGTCTCCAGTGCGCAGGTCGCTCGCCCGATCCCGAATGCAATCTCCGATCGCCGCAGCGACGTGAACCAGGATCACGGGCGGGACCGGCCCGGCCGCGTCACGGCCACGTGATCCCGACGCGGAGCCGTCCGCACCGGCCGGCGTGGTCAGCTCCACCGGCACGACCGCATCCGCGCCATCGGGGAGCCGGGCTCCCGTCGCAATCCGCACCGCCGATCCCCGCGAGACCGCGACGTCAGGATCGGCCCCGGCGGCGATATCGCCGACGACCCGCAGGGCCACGGGCCCGCCATCGGACGCCAGCCCAAGATCCTGGGCGCGGACCGCATAACCATCCATCGCGCTGTTCCGCCAGGGGGGCAGATCCACCGTCGCATGCAGCGTTTCGGCGGCCACGCGGCCCGGTGCATCGAAGAGCGCCACCCACTGTGGTTCAGTCGGCCCACCCACGGATCTCAGCACGGCGGCGAGCGCGTCGTCGGCGCTCATCAGTCGGTCGGCTGGCCCTTGGCGAGCGTCTGGCCCCTTGTGCTGGCGGTCAGCGGCCATCTATTTGGAGGCGCCAGCCGCGCCAGCGGCAGCCCGAATACGCACCGCCTCGCTCACCGCTCGACGCGTGAGGACCCCCACAAGCACCGTGCCGTCCAGGACGGGCAGCCCATCCAGCCCCGAGCGCTGCAGCCGTTCGGCCGCCGAAAGCAGCGTTCCACCGGGCGAGAGCGTGATCATTCTTGGCGGCACGGCCATCACGTCGCGGACCTTCGTGGTGGCCCATGCCGCGCGACGCAGACGGCGGACATTGAGGGCGCCGAGCATCCCGATGACAGTCCCGTGTTCAGCGACAGCCACCGTCGTCGTCGGCGCATCCCTGGCAACGAGCTGGGGGGCCAGCGTGTCCACAGTCAGATTCGGACTGATGGTCGCTGGATCCCGCTCCATGGCGTCGGCCACGGCTACGCCGCCCAACAGCCGCTCGACCTTCAATCGCTCGCGGATGGCCCGGCTGGAGAGGTTCAGGAACCAACCGCTCAGGGCGAGCATCGCGCCGTTGGCCGCATCCCCGGCCAGGACCAACCAGATGCCAACCGTCAGGATGACCAGGCCCGCGACGCGGCCGGACGTGGCGGCCGCCTTCCACCCGCCGGCGAGCGATCCGGTCCGGCGCCACGCGAGTGCCCGGACGATTCGCCCACCGTCAAGCGGATAGGCGGGGATCAGGTTGACGAAACCGATGAGAAGGTTCAGGACCGAGAGCACAGCCAGGGCCTGGGCGACTGCGAGCGCCATCTCGGAGTCGCCAGCCTCGATCCCGAGCGCGAGCACGCCAAGGCTCGCTCCGAGCAGCGTGCTGACCAGCGGTCCACTGGCGGCGATGGCCAGGTCGTCCCGCGCCACGGTCGACCCCGGGTCCTCGATGGTCGTCCCGCCGAAGAACGAGACCAGCATCGAATCAACCACGACGCCCCGCCGCCGTGCCATGAAGGCGTGTCCGAGATCGTGAAGCAGCGCGCTGCCGAAGAAGGCCAGTCCGACCACGCCGCCAAGCGCCCACTGGACCGCAATGGCCATGGACGGCACCGCGCCGCTGAGTTCGATTACCGCGAGGGCCGCCACGAGAGCGACGACGAAGACCCATCCCAGTTGGACCCGGATCTCAATGCCGGCGATCCGGGCGATCGGCAGGCCGTTCATCGACCCAGCCCCGGCGTCGCCGGATGGCGATCGCGTCGGTTCGCGATGAGCGCGATCGTGACCAGCGACAGGGCCACCGCCACGGCGCCGACGGCGATGGACGATTCCAGCCAGAACTGCTCCGGAAAGAGCTGAACCAGGCGGTCTGTCTGCGGATTGAAGAGGTACGTGCCGGCCGGGAAGAACAGTTCGTGGAAGACCTCGAACGCGGCGTCAAAGGCGAAGGCTGAGATGAGTCCTGCGACCACCATCCCGACCAATAGCCCGAGTGATCCCACGCGTACCGCACCCCAGTAGGAGCGCGGCGACCATCCCGGGAGTCGGCCAGCCAGCAGCCGAGCCGAGATGAGGACGGCGAAGG
>JBDTQY010000004.1:0-3143 GCA_039931955.1 Chloroflexota bacterium | reverse complement strand
GGCTCCCGATCGCGGCCACCCAGATCGCCGCGGTGGGACCGCCAAGAGCGAACGAGGCGACGATCGGCGCGACACCGAAGATGATCGTGACGCGCCCTTCATCTGCGGATCCCCGGGAAGAAGTTGCGAGGCCAACCGCGATCCATACGACAACGCCGAGCATTATCGGATCGAGACCACCGAGCGCGAAGGGCACCGCAATCGTCGCCTGAACCGGGACGAGGGCCGTCAGCGCGATGAGCATGGCCAGCCCAGTGAGGACGTACGTCCAGACGAGGACAGCGAGGCGCCCGGAGGGGAGCGAGGGCCGGGCCAGCCGAGCGAGAGCGACCGGACGTCGCCATCCGGGTCGCGCGCCTTCGCCTGCCGGCGCGAGGGACGGGGCAACGTTGTGTTCGGCCCGGCCGGAGGCGCTCATCGGAGCGTGCTCCTACCCGACGCGTACCGTCCTTCGCGCTGTTCGTCTGAGTGCAATGGGGCCAGCCGTAGCTCAAGGGGTGTACGGACTCGCGACGGGCAGGGTCGAGCCGACACATCTCGCTGGATTCACCCGTCGAGGCGACGATCGCAGGAGGGCGAGCCGCTCGTAATCCGTACTTTGGTACCCGGAAGTGCGAGAGTGGAATACGGGAGGTCCCAGACGCGCTATCGAGGCCCCGCCGCACAGGCTCGGCATCGACCCGTCACGCTGAGGTGATCGACCTCGGCCACGAAGCCGCGATCGCGCCGGAGAGTGTCGAGGAAGACCGCCGCATCGCTCGCCGAAAGCTCCTCGTCCGCCCCGCAGGCGCCGCAGATGAGGTGCCCGTGGGCGGTCGCCGGCAGGACATGGAAGACCTCGCGGCCATCGAGCCCATGGCTGTGACTGATCAGACCGAGTTCCTCGAGTACACCGAGCGTTCGGTACACCGTGGACGGCGTCGTGGCCGGCTCGATGTCGCGGCACCGAGCGACCAGCTGGCTGCCAGTCACGTGCCCCTTCTCCGCCGCCAGGACCTCGACCAGGGTCGCCCGCTGCGGCGTCCAGCGCAGTCCGCGTGCTCGAACCCGGTCCTCGACCCCATCCCACGATTTGGCTGACGCTTCGTGGCTCGTCGCCAGAGAGCGGCCCGCTTCATGACGGCCTTCAGCCAAGGATCTCGCGGTCACCGGATCCCGATGCCCTCGAGCCAGGCATCGATCGACGGCAGCGATGCCTCGATACCGAACAGGAAGATGGCCCCGATCACCAGGCTGAACGCCCCGGCCACCACGCCAATGGCGATGTACAGGCGCTCGCGGACGCGGCTGGCGATGAAGCCGGTCGCGGTGATCAGGACGACGATCGAGTTGGAGATCAGAAGGCCGATGATGAAGGCGCCGAGCATGGGCAGCCCGAGGCCCTCGCTCGAGGCTCCGCCGATCGCCGCGATCAGAAGCACCTGCGTGCCCGTCTCCGCCCCGATGCCATGGATCATCCCGACGCCGAGCGCGGCCTTCGGACCGTAGGCGGTCATCTCGATCGGATCGGCGTGCTCGTGGCCATGAAGCCAGGCCTGGAACCGCCGCCAGCCGAAGCGGACACTGTCAAAGACCAGCATCCAGCGGCTGCGGAGTCGGAATGCCTGCCCGTGCCGGGCGTATTGGTAGAGCGACACGAAGACCCATGCCCCGAGAAGCATCAGGGTCACGCCGACAACCCGACCCATGATCGGGTCCACCCAGTCCGGCAGGACCGCGCCGAACAGCAGCGCGAGCGTCCCCAGGATCGCGACCACCAGCGCATGACCGAGGGCATAGAGCGTCCCGAGCGCCAGCGCCCTGCGCTGCTCGCCAAGGAGGTTGCCGTGGACCGCCCCGACGCCGACGTGACCCGCGGCCGGTGCACGATCCGAACCAACGTGGGCATGGGCGGCGCTCGTTGCCTGGGCATGGGCCGCGAGTTCACCAGGACCGCCGTGCTCGTGCGTGTGGGTCGCTCCGGGCGCCAGCGAATGCGCAGCCACATGGACCTCTTCGGCGACGTCGGCGGCGGCCGTCGTGGATGTCACGTCACTGATCGCGGCGATGTGGTCCCAATCAAACCCATGTCGGATACCGAGCACGAGCGCCGTTCCGAGGAGGCCAATCCCCCCGGTGGTGGCGATGTCGGCGATGAGAGGCAACGGCACCGGTCCACATCCTTACTGCAACAAGTTGCAATAGCGTGGGGATCGGCCCGGATTCTGTCAAACGTGTGATGCGGCAGAAGGCCGCGACCCAAAACGAGGCCCCGCGGACCAAGCGGGCCGACCGAGAGCGGGTGCCCTCCCTTCAGTCTCGCAGGCGACCCGCCGCGGCCATCACCTCGCGCAGACGATCGTGCGGGATGGCATGAGCCGTGATCCCGTCCCGGCCGGTCATCGTCTCGGCCGCGACCAGCGCGTTGAGGATCGCCTCCTCGGTCGCCTCGACGGCCGCCACGAAGAGCGGATCCAGTGCGGTGTCCATGAGGGTCCGGACCTGGAAGACACCGCTGCCCTCGGCGGCAACCTCGGGTGGCGGCATGGCCCGATTGCCAGTCGAGAAGCAAAGCATCAGGTCGCCGGAGGTCGTGGCGCCCAGGCCGCCCATTCGAGCGAGTCCGAGCGAGGAGCGCTGTGCCAGGCGGCGACATTGGTGGGGCAGGATCGGGGCGTCGGTGGCGACGATGACGATGATGGAGCCATCGCGCTTCCGGGCGGGCGGTATGGCCGGCGGGACGGCGTCCATTTCGTGGATAGCTGGCCCGGGTGCCGGGATCTCCGAGACGGGGATCTCCTGACCAACCGGAACGCCGTCGACGCGGAGCAGTTCGCGGCGGCCATAGTTCGCCTGGACCAGGACGCCGACGGTCCAGCCGCCGGCCCCCTCCGCGAGCCGTCGCGACGCCGTCCCGATCCCGCCCTTGAATTCGTGGCAGATCATCCCCGTCCCGCCGCCCACGTTGCCTTCGGCCACCGGACCGGAGCGAGCGTCGGCCATGGCAGCCGCGACATGCTCCGCGCGGACATGGAAGCCGTCCGTGTCGTTGAGCAATCCATCCCACGTTTCCCCCACGACCGGCAGCGACCAGAAGAAGGCGCCGGGTGGTTGCGACCGGACGCCCTCCGCGACGAGTGCGTCGCGAACCACCCCGACCGAGT
>JBDTQY010000003.1:0-2014 GCA_039931955.1 Chloroflexota bacterium | reverse complement strand
GGCAGGGCTCAAGGGCCATCGCGTCGGTGGGGCGACGGTGTCCGAGAAGCACGCCAACTTCATCATTGCCGAGCGGGGCGCCACGGCCGCGGACATTCGACGGCTGGCCGACCACGTTCGTGCGACGATCCAGTCGCGCGATGGAGCGGATCTCGAGTTCGAGGTCGAGTTCATCGGCGACTGGTCGGGCTGGCCGTGGCCCGAGGACGATCCGCCAGGAGGGCAGCCAGCATGAGTGCCTCGCCCGAGCAACGCCCGCCGGTCGTGGTCCTCTTCGGTGGACCGTCCGTCGAGCACGATGTCTCGATCGTGTCCGGAACGGCGATCGCGGCGGCCCTGGAATCTGATGGGTTCACGGTCCAGCGGGTCGTGATCGCGATGGATGGCCAATGGTGGTGGCTGCCGCGGGGCCACGATCACACGGGGCGTGCCGCCGCTGCCTACGACGATCCCGGATCGCTCGGTGCCGAGGGACCGTTCCGGGTCTGGGCCGCCCTGGATCGGCTCGCCGAGACGCGGCCAGCTCCGGTCGTGTTCGTGGCCCTCCATGGGCCATTCGGCGAGGACGGCACCGTTCAGGCGCTGCTGGATGTGACCGGCCTGGCGTATACCGGCTCCGGAGTCCTGGGTTCGGCCATCGGCATGGACAAGGCAGTCCAGAAGCGGATCTGGAGGGGTCTTGGCCTCCCGGTGCTCGATTGGCGGGAGGTTCGCGTTGCGCGTTGGGCGGCGGATCAGGGGGCTGTCCTCACCGAACTCGAGGCGTTCGTCGCGGCGGCCGGTGATCCGCGCCTGATGATCAAGCCGGCTCGCCTGGGCAGTTCCGTCGGCATGACCCTGGCTCATGGCCCTCACGAATGGGGACCTGGCCTGGATCTCGCTTTCCGTTTCGACAGCCTGGCCGTGGTTGAGCCGTACCTCGCCAACGCCCGCGATCTCGAGGTCTCGATCATCGGAACGGAACCCCCGCTCGGCGTTTATGGCCCCGGCGAGATCGTGGCAGGACATGAGTTCTACGACTACGCCGCGAAATACACACCCGGACTGTCCGAGACATCGGCCCACGCGGAGGTCCCCCGGGGCCTCCAGGCGGCAATGCAGAAGATCGCCCGCGATGCGTATCGTTCCGTCGGGGCCGAGGGCTTCGCCCGAGTCGATTTCCTGGTCAGTGGCGAGAGCGCCTATCTGTCCGAGATCAACACGATCCCGGGCTTCACGCCCATCAGCCTCTTCCCCACGATGCCCGCCGAGGCCGGACTCGATTTCGTGGATGTGTGCCGTCGGATCATCGACCTCGCGGTCCAGCGCCAGGTGAGCCGGACCGCGTTCATCCTGACCGTGGACGATCTCCCGAGATGACGAGCCGCGAGTGAAACTGAGCGGCCCGAGTCGGCGGCGTCCAGCCAAACGTACGAACGCGCGCGCCGGGAAGACGGGGTCCGGCCGCCCCGTCCCGGGTGGCCATAGGTCGGGCAGGATGGGCGGCCTTCGTGGCCTTCGCGCCCTCGTCGGACGCTGGGACATGACGCCTCCTCGCGCGGCGGCCATCCTTGGCCTTCTGGCGGCTCTCGGTGCGCTGTATGGACTGGCGTCCACACCGGCTTTCGCGCTGGCGCGCACGGACATCCCGGAACTGCAATGGACGACCCGGGAGTCCGTGATGGCCGCCATTGGAACGCCGAACGGCGTGAACCTTTTCCAGCTTCAGACCGGCCCGCTCGAGGACCGCATCCGCGCCCTGCCGGGCGTTGCCTCGGCCACCGTCGCCGTCAGCCTCCCGGACACGATCACCGTTCAGATCCAGGAGCGTGAGGCGATCCTGGACTGGGTGATCGGGGACTCGCACTTTCTGGTCGATCGGGACGGCGTGATCTTCGCCAGTCTCGCGGCGGGGGACGACGCGGTCGTGACGCTCCCCGCGGTTTTCGATTCGCGCCCTGAGTCCGCGGCGCTCCGGGTGGGAGCCGTCCTCGACCCGGTTGACCTCGACGCGGCCACGCGCCTCGCCTCGCTG
>JBDTQY010000002.1:0-4327 GCA_039931955.1 Chloroflexota bacterium | reverse complement strand
CGGGACCGACGAACTGGACCTCTTCTACGTCCACTGGCCGAACCCCTTCGTGTCACAGCGCCGCCTCATGCAGTCCATCCGACCACTCCTCCGCGCCGGCACGGTTCGACGAGTCGGCGTCAGCAACTACTCGCTCGGCCAATGGCTGGATGCCGAGCGTGCACTGGGCGCCCCGGTGACCGCGAACCAGGTCCCGTTCAATCTCCTGCGCCCGGGGCCCGCGAACGACCTCGTGCCCCACGCCTCGGCGATAGGTCGGCTGGTGGTCGCCTATTCGCCACTCGGGCAAGGGCTGCTCGCCGGTTCCACCACGTCGGACTCACCCGGGGGCATGCGGGCCGTCAGCCGGCGATTCCGGGAGGTGACTCGCGGGGTGGCGACGTCCCTCATCGACGTTCTTCATGACGTTGCCACCGCACATGGCGCGACCCAGGCGCAGGTCGCCCTGGCGTGGGTCATCCGCCATCCCAACACGGTTGCCATCCCTGGCGCCCGGACGCTCGCCCAGCTCGAGGAGAACGCCGCGGCCGCCGATCTCGAATTGAGCGACGACGAATTCAACGCGCTGACCGCGGAGGCCGTGGCGATGCCCGCGGGGCGCGCCCGGCACTGAGATCGAGCCGTCGGCGGGGCTGATGCCGGCTGCCCTGAAGGGGCTCACGCCGGCTGCCCTGACGGACTGGCACCGGATGCCAGCCACCGCGACGAACTCGGGCCGCGCCCCGGGCTCGGACATCCACGACCCCGGGTTGATGCTTCGCCGGTACCCTTGATCCGATGCCCAACCTGCTTGCCGACGCGTTGCTCGTCGATCTCGATCCCGAGCAGGAGGAAGCTGTCCGCGCCACGAGCGGCCCGGTCGCGATCCTCGCCGGGGCCGGCAGCGGCAAGACCCGGGTCGTCAGTCGGCGGACCGCCTACGCCATAGCCACGGGGGTGGTGCCGGCCGACCAGGTGCTGGTCGTTAGCTTCACCGACAAGGCCGCCACGGAGATGGTCGCGCGACTCCGGGCGCTCGGGCTCCAGGGCGTGACCGCGCGAACATTCCACGCCCATGCGCTGAGCCAGCTCCGCCACTTCTGGCCGACGCGCCACGATGGATCGCCGCTGCCCGACCTCCTCGATTCCAAGCTCGCCATCCTCAGCCGGCTGGCGCGCCAGCTGCCGGGCCACTACCGCTTCACGCCATCACGGGATCTCGCCTCCGAGATCGAGTGGGCCAAGGCGAGGCGGATTCTGCCGACCGGCTACGAAGGCGCCGCGACCGCGGTCCAGCGTGAGCCTCCGATCCCGGTCGACCTCTTCGTCCGCGTGTTCGGCGACTATGAACGGGCCAAGGCCCGCGCGAACCGGATCGACTTCGACGATCTCCTCATCGAAACGGTGCGCCTCCTTGAGACGGATCCTGAGGCCGCGACCACCGTTCGCGCCCGGAAGCGCTGGATCAGCGTGGACGAGTACCAGGACACGAACCCGCTCCAGCAGCGCCTGCTGGAGCTGTGGCTCGGCGATCGTGATGACGTCTGCGTGGTCGGGGACGAGGACCAGTCGATCTACACGTTCACCGGCGCCACGGCGGATTACCTGACCGGGTTCGCAACGCGCTATCCGACGGCTCACGAGGTCCTCCTGTCGCGCAACTACCGGAGTTCGCCGGAGATCCTGGCCCTCGCCAATCGCCTCCTGGCCGCCGATGGTCGGCGCAAGCGCCTCGTCGCGACCCGGCCAGCGGGTCCGCCGCCGACGATTCAGAAGGCGACGGACGCCGAAGCCGAGCTGGGTCGGCTCGTGCAGTCAATCGGGGCATTACACGCGGCCGGCACGCCAACTTCGGAGATCGCCGTCCTCGTGAGGATGAACGCCCAGATCGCCCCGATTGAAGCCGCACTCACCAAAACGGGCATCGCGTTCCGCGTCGCGGGCCAGCGGTTCTTCGAGCGAGCCGAGGTCAGGGACGCGCTGCGACTCCTCCGGCGCCTGTCTGTCGGCGACGCGCCCCTGGTTGGTTCGCTGCTGCTCGCCGCCTTCGATTCGCGCGTTCGCGCCGATCTCGGGTTCGAGGCGGAGTCCGACGCCCGCGCGTCGGCGGGCTTCCGGGCGGGCGCAGAGTCACGCGAGCGGGATGCCTCGCTGGCTCTCGTACTGGAGATAGCCGGCGAGGCCGTGGCCGCTCGTCACGATATCGACCGCGACGCGTTGGTCGCCGAGTTTGCGGCTCGCGCGGAGGCCGAGTCTGCCGGTTCCGCGGACGGCGTGAACCTCCTGACGTACCACCGCGCCAAGGGCCTGGAGTGGGATGCGGTGTTCCTTCCGCAACTCGAGGAAGGCACGCTCCCGATCCGGCAGGCCGAATCGGACGAGGAACTGGCCGAGGAGCGCCGCCTTCTGTACGTCGGACTCACGCGGGCGCGAATGCACCTGGCGCTGTCGTGGGCCGAGCGGCGTCCCGGGTCCGGCGACCGCGAGGTCCGTCGCAGGCCCAGCCGGTTCCTGGCGGCACTGGAGGGCCGCGGAGCTGGGGCCGCCGGGCGCGTCAAGGTACTTCCCGGGGCCCCGATGCCCGCGACGCCGCGCCGAGATCGGACCGGACGGCGGATCGACGAGACGCCGCTGATGACGGCCCTCAAGGAATGGCGCCTGACAACGGCTCGCTCGGACGGCGTGCCGGCCTACGTGATCGCACCAGACTCGTTGCTCGAGGCCATCGAGGATCAGCGGCCTTCCACCATCCCGGCGCTGCGTCGGGTCAAGGGCATGGGCCCATCGCGACTCGCGCGCTACGGCGAGGAGATGGTCGCGATCGTCAAGGCTGTCGGCTGAGCGGGCGCACGCGAGAGGCGTGGGTCCGTGCGGCCCCACTGGCCAACGCGCCCGCCCGTCGCTCGTGCCCGCGGCGGGTCAGAATTGATCCATGCCATCCGTGACTCATCGGCGCCTGATCTTCGCCGGAATCGTCGCTCCTCTGGTGAGTTGGGGCTTGAGCGTCGTGGTCATCGCTACCTGGCCCGGCTACGACCCTGTGTCACAGTCGATCAGCCTGCTCGCCAACGCCCCCCTTGGCTGGCTCCAGACGGTCGCGTTCGCCGCTGGAGGCCTGCTCGGCCTTGCCTGGGCGGCCGGCCTTCCGACGGTCCTCGGGACAACGCGACGCGACCGGGCGATCGTTCGCGGCCTGCTTGTCGGCCAGGCCCTGATCACCTTTGCTTTCGCCATCTTTCCGACCGATCCCGACGGGGCACCCATGTCGCTGATCGGACGGCTCCACCTGGCCGACTTCTATGCCTATTCCGTGACGATGCCCCTGACGCTCCTCGTCCTTGGCTTGCTGATGCGCCGGGATCCTCGCTGGAGTCGCGCGGCGCGGCCCACCCTCCTGGCGGCGGGAGCGGTCGTCGCCGCATCCTTCCTGGTCCCGCTCACCGTTGACGGACCGCTCACGCCCTGGCTCGGACTCCTCGAGCGACTGTACGTTGCCGTGCCCTCTGTCTGGCAGTTCGTCGTCGGCGTCGTGGCATTGCGGCTGGCGAACACGAGGTTGGGCGCACCTTCGCCAGTCAACTGAGGGTCGGTTCGAAATCTCAACGAACTGTTTCCTGATGGCACCCCGCTCAAGATCGGACAAGGCCAAGGCTCCAGTTCACCTGAGCGGGCCTGTTACCCCGACCGATGCCCGGCACGTTCCCGCCCAGCCGGTGGGCGTCATCGCGGTCCACAATGGCGCGATGGAGGACGACGGCGAGGTCCCGGCACCAGCGCCACCCGAACTCGGGTTCCTGGAGTATCAGCGAATCTACGGTCCGATTCGGGCATTGTCGCCCGCCGAGGCCGCCATCCTGTTCGACGGCGCGCCCTTCAGGTGGTGGGTTGCCGGTGGCTGGTCGGTCGAGCTGGGGGCCGAGCCACGGCGCTTTCACGAGGATCTCGAGGTGGCGGTCCCGCGGCATGCCATCCCGGCGTTGCGCGATTGGCTGCGCGACTACCACCTGTGGGACACGAACGCTGGCGCGCCCCGTTTTCTAGCGGCCGACGTCATCGTCCCGATCGATCACGAACAGCTCCTACTGCGACGCGACGCGTTCTCGCCCTGGCTCATGGACCTGATGCTCACGCCTGTGGAGGGCGATACCTGGTTCTACAAGCGCGACCATCGAGTGTCGCGACCCATTGAGTTCGTCGTACGTGTCGACGCGCATGGCATTCCATATCAGCGACCCGAGATCACCCTGCTGTTCAAGGCGAGACGGCGCTGGGAGAAGGACGAGGCGGACTTCGCCGCGGTCGTTCCTGAGCTCGGGCCGACCGACCGCGCCTGGCTCCGCGACGCGAT
>JBDTQY010000001.1:0-3026 GCA_039931955.1 Chloroflexota bacterium | reverse complement strand
CGCTTGGTCATGACCTGACCGTCGCGGAGTAAGGCCGGAACGCGATCCGAAGAGAGCGATCGTGCTCGGAGATGACACCAGGCCCGGAGCGCCCTGGGCCGAAGACCGGGTGCGGTCAGCCGGGGCGACGACCGGTGATGGAGAAGGACAGTGGGAGACGGCCGCGTTCCTGTGGTCGCACGTCGAGGTGTCCCTGCCACCAGTCAACCGGATGCTCGGCCACTTGCTCCAGCTGGAGTCCGCTACCGAGCAGGCTCGTCACGATCTCGCCCAGTGTCCAGGCGCGGGCGAATTTCCAACGCTGGTCATCGTCTTCGATCGAGAGGTGGTCGATGTACTCCGGAGCCCAGCCGCGCGACGCCTCGGGTCCCGAGAAGTAGTCATAGTCGGTCAGGGTCCAGTTGCCGCTCTCATCGCCGTCGAACAGCCACTCGGCCGGATGGCCATCGAAGATCACCAACCTTCCGCCCGGGGTGAGGAGGCGAAATAGAACGGACGCCCAGGCGTCCAGGTCCTGGAGCCAGATGATGGAACCACGTCCGGTATAGACGAGGTCGGCTGTTCCGTCCAACTCGTGCGGCGTGTCCAGGACATCGGATTCGATCCAGCGGGCGGGTGCTCCCGTTGCGTCCGCCAGCCGGGCAGCGAGATCCAGCATCCGCGGGCTGAAGTCCACCCCGATGACCTCGTCGGCACCGAGATTCCAGAGCGACAGCGTATCGCGGCCAGCGGCGCATTGGAGGTGCATGGCACGCCGGCAGCGACCATGGAGATCGCCGATAAGATCGTGCTCGATCGGATAGAGGTTCGAACCGCCGGACCGAATGAGTTCGACCGCCTCGTCGAACCAGCCCTCGTACCGTTCGGCCGCCTGGTCCCAGGCTGCTCGATTGGCCGTATGCATGGCGCGGATATTCGCTAGCTCAGCAAGTGTCGCGGGGCGGAGATTGGAGGCTGGGTTCGGGTCGCTCATCCGGCCGAGTCTACCGGCTGGCCTCTGAGCCGGGCGCGAGCTCGTGCCATGGGTCGTATTGGGCCGGTCGCTACACTGCGCGGATGGCTCACCCGCGATCCGCGCTGCTGCTCGCCGTCATCTTCCTCCTGGGAGCCTGCGCGGCGCCCTCGGGACAAGGCTCTGCGGGCCCGAGCTCGCCGGCGTCCCCGTCCAGCCCTGCCAGCCCGGCTCCCACGGCCGCCCCAACTGCGAGTCCCGTGGCCCCTCCTCCGGAGGCCGGGCAGGGTCGCGTGGATGCACTGGGCGTTGCGCAGGTCTGGGTCCCTGCTGGCGAATTCCAGATGGGAACGGCCCCCGCCGAGATCGAGGCCCTGAAGGCAGCCGGCCCTCCAGAATGGGTCATTTCCGAGTTCCCGAGCGAACAGCCACGTCACCTCGTTCGGCTGACAACCGGCTACTGGATCGATCGTTCCGAAGTCACAGTTGCGGCGTTCCGCGCCTTCGTGCTTGCCGATGGCTACTCGACTCAGGCCCTCTGGTCCCCGGACGGCTGGACCTGGGTTTCAGCCCGTAACCCGGCAGGCCTGCCGAAGCGATGCGCCGGAGATCTTCCCGAGGTCCCGCAGCGATGCATCACCTGGTACGAGGCGGAGGCGTATGCCGCGTGGCGTGGTGGGGCATTGCCGACCGAGGCGCAGTGGGAGTACGCGGCCCGTGGCCCGGAGTCGCTCATTTACCCGTGGGGCAACGACTGGGACACCGCGCGGGCGAATGTCGTCGGGAGTGCGGCGCCGTTGCCCGTTGGCACCTACCCGACCGGGGCTAGCTGGGTCGGCGCACTGGATATGGCCGGCAATGCCATGGAATGGGTGGCCGATTGGCTGAGCGTCGACTACTACGCCACCAGCGCGGTCGAGGATCCGACGGGTCCCGAAGCCGGTCAGCGCAAGGTGGAGAAGGGGGGTTGGTGGGGTAGTAACCAGTTCGTGGCCCGCTCCGCGTACCGGCACTACGAGGACCCGCCCACGTACGGCGATAAGCACATCGGCTTCCGGGTCGTCTCGCGCTGAGTCGGGCCGTGGCCGTACCACGCACACCTACCAAGGACAACGCGGCCCCGGCCTCTTACCTAGCGTGGCGGCGGGACGACGATGCTCGGTGATGGCCGACCAGGGCTTTGAGTGGCGGCCGGTAGCGACCCGAAAGGCGTCGGCTTCGGCGTCGGCGGACCCGAGGACGGGCCGAGTGACGGCAGACTGGAGCCCGTTGGTGCCGGCTCACCCGATGGCGACGGCTCGAAGGAGGCTGGAGAACTCGCCCCGGGGCTCTCACTGGCACCCGCCGTCGGGTCTCCCGGCCCCGGCGCCACGCTCGGCCCGAAGCAGCTGGAGATGAGGATACCGGCCACGGCCATTGCAATCGCGAGGGCGAGAATCGTGAGGAGGGTTCTTCGTCCGGTGGCGTTCAAGGCAGTACCAGTGTAGACGCCGAAGCCCGCCGGCGAACCGGCGGGCTTCGAATTGAGCTGCGATGAGGAGCGCGGAGCGCTCCTCCATAGGTCTAGTTGACGATCACCTGCATGAAGTTGCCGTTGTTCGAGGTATTCAGCACGCGCATCGTGGTGCCCGTATGCGGCACCGGAACGCTGGCCCAACCCAGGTGCCCGATCGAGGGATCTGGGGCCACCCAATAGTTGTTCATGTCATTGAACATCGGGTTGGCCTTGAGGCCGCCGATCCACTGCGGCACGCTGTTCATGTGCATCAGGATCCTGTCGGTCTTCTGGAGCCCGAAGGTCGCGTCGTAGGACTGGACCCGGGGCCTCCAGACCATGCCGTTGTCCGGCCGGATCAGGAGATCAGGATGGGCGTCCACCGGGAGGTAGAGGCCACCACAGCGGCCACTGCCACAGTGGTCACCAACGCCGTTGTCAGCGAACGACGTGTCGTAGTACCAGACGAGCAGGCCGTCCTGGTACGGGAAGTGATCGACCCAGTTGCCGAGGTCCGGGTTGTTCAGGTAACCGAAGTTGTACGGCCCGGTTCGCAGCCCGTCGTCGTAGCCCCGGTAG